>JAFWZH010000292.1 GCA_017522515.1 Clostridia bacterium | reverse complement strand
TGGTTTGAGGGCTATGGTGATATTGGTAGGGGAGAAGACAATTTGTCCGGCAAGGCACATTTCGGTAAATTTGTTTCTCCTAAAGAAGAAGTGTTTGGAGAAGTAGAGTTTATAACAGAGAATGTAGACTGGAGTTTTGGTATTGGATATACACGTTATTGGGGAAAGAGTGGTTGGTCTTATATCAGAAGAATTCCGGATGGAGAAAACAATTATAAGCTCGAATATAATTTAGACCCTAAATGGCGCTTGCGTGCTGAACATTTTGCCCAGAAGAATCGTAATGAATATGGTGTGCGTTATCGTATTCATGAATTCTTAAGTGCAGAATATGTGTATGGTGGCGATGAATTTTATTTGAGAATTATCGGAAATTTGTAGCTTTTATTGAAAGAATGGCTGTAGACTGATATAATAAACTATATATTTATGTAAGAAAGCAGGTATTTTATTATGATGCAGCATTTGCGTAATCCTAAAAATGTTAAATTGGTTTCTTTGTTTGTAGCAGCAATCTTCGTATTAGGTTGCTTTGCATTGACTTTGACTCAAAGTGGTTTTGGCAGCACTGCTTCCGCAGCTGCTAAGGAATCTGCGATTGGTGTAGTAAATTACCAAATGTTGGTATCTCAAAGCCCTGAATTGGCAAACGTAAGAACTGCTATGCAAAATGAAATTGCAACTGCTCAAAAAGATTTTGATGAAAAAAGTAAAGCTATGAGTGATGCTGAAAAGCAACGTTACTACAAACAATTACAAGAACGTCTCGGCAATAAAGAGAAAGAATTGATGGATCCTGTTCTTAAAAACATCGAGTTGAACATTCAAAAAATTGCTGATAAAAAAGGTCTCTCTGTAGTTGTTCATAAAGATACTGTTGTTTTTGGCGGTGTTGATATTACCGACGAAGTAATTAGAGCTTTACAAAAAGGTTAATAAGTTATTGCCATAGAGGCCCTTTTTGGGCCTCATTTGCTATTGATGCAGGAGGAATGAGTTATGGGCAAAGGTTTGCTGATAATGTTTGTTTTGGGTACGTTATGTGTATCTGCCTGCGGTGATGTACATAAAAAAGATAGCAAGAGTGTTCCTGTGAAACAGGAGAAAATAGTTTTCAACGAAACTAAGGTTGAAACCATTGCTAAGCTACAGGAATTAAGAAAGCTTAGCGAAGAGAACTATATGGTTGCTGATGCTAATACTCGTATGGTTGAATTACGTGGTAGAGAAATGGCTCAGTTAAAGAAGTATCGTATTCAGGTTGAACAAGAGGCTGAAGAATATATTGCAGCCCAGAAGAAGCAGCTTGAAGAGGAGTACCAGTTAAGAATGTTCAATTTGCGAATGCAGTTGGACTCTTTAAAGATGCGCTCTAAAAATCGGGAGCAGTTGGAAAATGAAATCGAAGATTTGCGCTTGGAAAGAGAAGCTAAATTGGCCACATTAGAGGAGCGCAAACAAAATTATGTGAATTTGAAAATTAAGGTGTATAAGCAAGCTATGCAAGAAAGATTGGATGCGGAAGCTGCTAAGTTGCCTTGAATATATTTGTGTATTAAAAAGATTAACTAAGTGAGGTCATTGATTATGAAGAAAATTGTTGCTGGTTTATTAATTACTGCTTCTATGTTTACTTTTGGCTGCAGTGGTCGTAATGCAGAGTTTGGTACTGTAGATATGCGCAAGATTGAAAGTGAAGCTGTATTTGTAAAAACAACTCAAAGTGAAGTTGCTAAACGTATGGAAGAGTTGCAAGTGGAAATGGAAAAAGCATTGGAAGGTAAATCTACTGAAGAGCAACAAAAAGTTATGAGTGAGTACTCT
>JAFWZH010000291.1 GCA_017522515.1 Clostridia bacterium | reverse complement strand
GATTTATCGCTCGCTCTTTCATAGAGGTCGTGGCGCTCTTTCGAGTTGGCTTTTCCTTTCGGTCCGGTAAGTTTATGACTCGGCATCCTCACATATTTAGTTTTCTAGGTGCGTGAGAAGATTTATTTTTCCTCTCATTCCTTATTTGTAACTTTTTTTGATTTTCACAACCTAAAAAGAGAAAAAATTTTTTCTTTTAAAATTGTTTTCACTTATATGTATTTTTAGAGGGGTAAAATCCAAGGTGTTTTTGTGAAAAAGAAAAATATTTTTTCAAACAGATGTTGTTTTAGGATTAGTTTAAATTTTGCCTTAACGCAGGCAAGTATTGAAGTAAATAAAAAGCGGTATGTTTTATATTGTGCGGAAAGTGCACATTAATGACGCTAATGACAATATTTCCAATAGCGGACGCTTTAGGGCGGAACAGGCTCGCTCCCAGCAAATGCAGTGTGTATTCGATTGTTTAATTGAATCGCCCAAAGAAGGGCGTTTGGCGCGTATTTCGCCGATTTTTCTGTGCGCATTATTTTTACTCCTTTCGTAAGTGCTTACACATATATGTTTTTTCGAAAGGGTAAAATCCAAGGTGTTTTTGTGAAAAAGTTAATTGTTGACAAAATATTAACAAAAGGATTTTGGATCGAAAGCGGCAACAAAGAAGGATTGCTTGATATAAAGATACGAATGTTGGAAGAACTTAAGAATTATGAAAAAAACAGAGGCATCGTAACAGCGGCAGGTGTATTAAAAAGTCGCAACGAAGAAATCCAAATAGATAAAAAGGCTGACTTGGGAAAATTTTCCCATTCTGCCAACAGAAGTAAAAATATATCAAGAATATGCCCAATAGAGAACAGCTAGAATATTTGACAGCAAATACGTTTGGAGCATATTAGCAAAAGAAAGCATGCAAAGAGAAAAAGTAACAGGAACAAGCATACGAACAACAAAAGCAGCAAATTAAATCACAAATGGGAGTTTTCATCTAAAAGTAGGATGTGTGAAAAATTTTCAAAATCCCAAGAATAACTTGACACTATCTCAAAGAACGCCCAATGTTGACAATCTTTTAAGCGTGTGGTACATTGATTAAAATCTTAACAGAAAGGAAGAACATAAATGATCAAGAAGATGTTAGCATTGTTGTGCGTCGTGCTGTTGTTGACGGCCATGCTGTGTTCCTGCGGTCAGAGCAATTCTGACAAGATAAATGACGATACCGATTCTATAAGCAGCAATATCAATAACGACTCCGACTCCACCGACGCCTCCTCTACTGAGCCCTCTGACAATGTAGGAAACAACGAGTCCAATTCGACAGAGGACAAGCCATTTGGCACGGTCGGCACTGGCGTTGCCTATATAGGTTCTCAGGAGGAAATAATATACTCCTCAGGTGCGAATGCGGTTTCCTATTGCGGTGACAATAGAATGTACGGAATCAAAAATATGGACGGAACCTACGATTCCGGCGCGATTTACTACGATGCAGAAATCATTTCTCAGCAGTATTTTTCGGTTCAGACCAGTACTTATGAGAATCCTAACAATTTCGATTCCATCAATAGCTCAGGCGTGGTGACTGCTTCCGGTAAGGTACTGATCCCCGCCGAGTATGCGCTGATAAAAAGTATTAACCAGCGTTTCTACCAGGTGTTTACCGTCACCGCCATCACCGGAGATTCCAGTGACTATCTGCTTCGTTTGAGTAGTAGCATGTTCGCCCTGACCGCGCAGGATGGAGATATTCTGTACACCGGATATTGGGAAGTGTACGATATTCAGGAGGGGCGTCTTGTACCTAACGTGAAGGACACTTCTTCTCAGATGGTTTACCTCAATGGCGATGTGCTTACTTACAAAGAAAACGGTAAGGAGGTGAGCAGAAATGCCGCTGGTCAGCCGTTGCCCAAAGGGTGTCGTCTGTTTGCAGACGGTTCCTATTGTGCTACACAGGATCTCGATAGCGACAACACGGTGTACGATTCGTCGATGAATATTCGTTTTCATGTCAAAAAGGGTAGTTTGACTCCTTCAAGATGGGAGAACGGATATTACATTATGCACAACTATAAAGATAACGTCGACTATTATGCGGTGGCCGATGAATCCGGCAATGTTCTCCTCACATATACTGACAGAAAGATTAATTCTGTATGGGAAGGCGGTTTGCTTAGAACTAGCCTTGGACTCAGCGATTTGGAAGGCAATTTAGTGTCGGACATTGACTTTTCTATGCTGTATTATTACGATGGTTATTGGATTGCGCATGAATATTTAGAAAGCGGAAAAAAGAACCTATATATGATTGATAGTGACCATAATGTTACCTATGTCTGCCAGACAGATGATAGCTTTAGCAGTATGGATTTTGTTATCACACAGAAGGAGTGCGACATCAATCGCTACTATTCTGTGAAGCAGAAGAAGTTTGTGGATGGCATGGTTATTAACAATGGTGTGGCAGAAATTACCAATGCTGACGGTACCAAGACACTGATTAACACGATGACCGATGAGCTGCTGTTATCCGGCTATAATAATTATTCTGTGGTTTTGGACGGTCATAAGGTATGCTATATTGCTGCAAGAGTTTATAAAGAAAGTGGCACATACATTTACGATTTCTTCCAAGTGAAGTGATGAAAAAAAGGGCTATAAAAAACAGCCTAGTTGTGATATGTACCCTCTTTACTGGACAAAGTAAATCCATTAAAGAGTTTTTTTTTATTCGTTACAGTTACGAATTTAAAAGAACTTGTGTTAAGCTATATAGAAAAGGTTTGTGGGCTGATACTCCTGAAGGTATTTCTACTGACAAGTTTCATGAAACTATAAGGACATGGGTACGAATTGAAGATGCATGTGGATCTGATGCTCTTAGACACAAAAATCAAAATAAGTGCTGGACCCTAGAAGAACGATATAAATTGTTTTCACGTGTGTTAACAATTGAATCCATTCAATCAGTAGCAATATCTGTAGGTATAAATAGTGGGATGCTTTATCAGTGAGTTCACAAATACAAAACAATGGGCTATAATGGTCTTGTATTACAAAAGAAAGGAATACCACTCAAGAATTGAGATATGAAAAAATTGAATTATGACAACCCCAAAGAACTGAACGAAAGCGAATACGAAGAACTAATCAGATTACGAACAGAAAATGAATATTATAAATTATAAGATAAAAATGCACATTTGGGGATGCGACAAAAAAACGGATAAATTTTCTCTCCTTACCTTGAAAAATATTTCACAGAAGACAATTTACAGAAGAATTCTCACAGTCCCCAGCAAAGAGTTTTTACAAACCCAAAAATCAAGCAACCTAATTATTTATAAACGCAAAATAGATTTTTTTATTTTCTTCTAAATAATTTCTTTAACAATTCCTTTTTCTTTCTCTGTTTTGAGTCAACTAGTCGTTTGTTTTCTGTTTCTTCTCTAAGAAGCACCAACGGCAAAAGAATATTTTGCAATTGTTGTAAACTTATCTTTACTGGACAATCAGAGTTAAAATTAACAACTGCATCGTTATTTCCGCTAATCAACAATTTAACATAACTATTAGAATTATGCCTTCTCCTCTCAAATAATTCTTCGTTCGGACATCTATCAAGTGTTGTGTATATCGGAATCAAATTTTTATTTATTGCAGAAATATTGACCAACTCGTCACCAAATTTTCCTTTGCTATACAGCAAATACATAGGGCAAAAAGACATTACAGCAAATACAAAACCACACAACTCAGCCGAACAATCACCTGTTTGAATCAGTTTTATTGATGCTTCCAAAACAGCAATTTTTTTATCATCACTATCTTCATATTCTATATCAACATCATCTATTTGATATAATACAAAAGTTTTATTAAAGTGATATGTTGATGCTTCGATAAATAATTTTAAATTTAGAGATACAAGTGAACCAATTGTATCTAAAATCAAAGTTTTGAACAACCGCGATTCAGAGATAATTATATATATTGTATCGTATATGTAAACTTCTGCATACATATCCTCGACAATTGGTCCCGTATCCATTGTCTTAATAAGTACCGCAGTAATATCTTCTGCAGAGTATATATATTCTTCATTATTGCAGATGACGCGAAAAGTTTTTGATACGCTGTTAATAATTGATATACTATCGTTTTCTGATATGATTTTTATGTTGTATGTAGAGTCCATTTTTTATCTCCTAAATTTCTAAAAAATCATTTATTCCTTAACTTTTTCCTTTTTACAACAACAATCGGCAACGTTATTATACAAAATAAACTTCCTGAAACAAAAAAGAAAATCCAATTAATATTCTCAGATAGTCTCGCATCTCGATATTGTGCTTTTGTTTCAAAACCATCATAAGTAAAACCCCAAATTGAGATTTCACCAGGCATATCGTCTTTATACTTTTCATATGCACTTTTAAGAGTGTAGCATAAACCTGTTCGATAATCCGCACAAAAACAACCTGACAAAAGTACTTCCCCTATATTAAATTCTTTATCTATATATTTATCGTATTTTTCATCAAATTCACTGTAACCACTAGTGCGTATTACTGCATATATATATTTACCTTCATTATCTTTATAGCATCCATAATACTCACGCCATTCTCTATAATCGTAATAATCATAGTTATAATCAAGGTTAATATTACAGCCAAAAGCATTGCCATGGTATAAATGATCGTTAAGATTAAAATCCAAATCATAGTCATAGTTAAAATATTTATCTATATCGAAGTTGTATCCATAGTCATAGTCATAGTTAAAATATTTATCTATATCGAAGTTGTATCCATAGTCATAGTCGAAGTCGTAATTATAATCATAATTATTATCATTGTTGCAATTTTGTACTTCAAGCAAAACAAATTGATCAATAAAATATTTTTCCCCTTCTTCTACTGTTGAATATGTTATTTCAGATACATTCTTAATGAAAAGACCATTAATGAAATAATTTAAAGAGACAAAATTTATTATTAATAAAACACTTAACGTCGCAACATAGAGTATATTTCTTCTTTTTGAATAATTGATTTTTTTTGAATATGTAATGATATTTTTTGTTTTACAATCAGCAGACATACTGTCATTTTGCAAACATTTCTCAAAACCACAATCAATAACAGAGTTTTTATCCTGTTTGTGTTTTTCTATAAAACAGAGCCAATCTTGCAGTTGATCAAATCCGAAAGTCACAAAGTAATTTTCATATTCGCTGTAATTCTCCACAGCGATGGATATAATTGAGAAAAAATGTGTATGGTCATTAATACATTTTTCTATAACTTCAGTTCCAAGTCGAACACCAAAAGGAACTTCGTTTTCTAAGATAAAATATGGTAACCCAACGTAAAATATCTCGCCAACATTCATGATGATAAATGTGTCTGTTTTATATATTTCTCTAACAATATTTTGTTCAAAATAAGGTTTCATCTTTTCATAAAATAAATCTTTGTCAAATTGTGTAAGATCTATGTCCTTCGGATTGATGATATTTCTTTTGACTTTATCTCCAAAGAAAAAAGTTTTAAAAAAATCAAACAATCGAGCAAAAACTGCAAAACCCAATATAAGCAATAATGGAGCTATATATTTCACTATAATCACCTGTTATGAAGTGACCTTTGTCAAGTGTAAATTGCAAAAATCACCACAAACTTTTCCTTTCATTAAATTTTAACACTGGGTACAGAGGTAGAACCTCAGACTAACAGCCCCCGGCCTTGGTCACTCTGTTATACGTGGATTGGTTACCGACAGGTCAATGGTCCGCCGTGAATCTTGCAGTCTCCAAGCGTGAATCAAAATATATAAATATAATGTCAACAGAGGTGAATCGCTAATAATTCGGACCTTAAAATGTTCCAAGGCTCTACCTCTGTATCCGGTGTTAATTAGCTTTGCTTGCAGATGAATTCTGATAAAATCAGTTTTCATCTGCTTAATTACCTTTTATGGTATTCAGATGTTTCTGTCACAGGCCTTGCCGCAAAGCGGTGCGAAGCAGCCTTGATTGAAATATCTGAATATCATATCTGTCCTATGTTCCCTGTAGCCATTCCCCACATGAAACAAGCAAGCCCTCTTGCTATTGCCGTGGCAGCTACATTTCGGTTGACACCTTTATTCAATGTCATTTTGTAAAAGCGTCTACGTAGTCTTTCGTTAGCCTTATCTGCATAGGCTATTACTTCTGCACTGCATCCTTGTTGTCATTGTTTCAATGCTATGGATTTATGCCCGATAGCTCCATGTGTATAACTTTGTGCTGATTCTACCAACAATCGTCGTAAATGACTGTTCCCTGCTTTTGTGATGCCATACCTGTTTTTATCATCTCCACTTGAAGCCTCACTCGGAACTAATCCTAAGAATCCCGCAAACTTTGATGCTTTCTCAAACCTGTTGAAGTCTCCAACCTCTACAATCATTGACATTGCAGTATGTGTTTTAATTCCGAGAAAACATCCCATATTTTTAACTTTTTCTTGATATTTTTTACCGGTTGCAAGCTCCTCAATCCTGTTGTCCAAACGTGCTATCTTTTCTATCAGATATTCATAAGTCAGCAAATATTCCGATAATGTTTCTTTATTCAATCCCGTTAAATCAAGATTTTTAAGCCATTTCATATGAGCTGTTGTCCGGTATGTCTTACCCCCCTTAAAACTTCTTTCCCTGGCGAAGTACAAATGAAAGAATCTGTTGTTTAACCTTTTTAAGCATAAGTTTCTGATCATCTCTCATACGAATATATTCTTTAACGGCATTATCTTCATCGTCCGGAACATATACTTCGCTATATGTATGGAATGCTAAACATCTAGCTATATTGGCAGCATCCCGCTTATCCGTTTTTATACGGTTTGTATTCGTAATTGCCATTGTTGTCGGAGCTAATATTTTACAATCCACTGCGTGATCCTTAAGCTGATGATAAAGTGAATAACCTAAACATCCTGCCTCATATCCACAAATAAAAGTAGCATCATCTCCATATACTTTTCTCATTGATTCTATATATTTTAAAATCAATTTGTAATCCGAAGGAAAAGTCTGTTTATACTGAATCATGTCAGTATCATAACAATAACAACACAAAGTGTAACTTTCCTTATGGACATCCCAAGAATGAGATGTTCTATAATCGCTCATGGGCAGGAGTGTCAATTGATGAATTTATTGAGATACTTGACCAATATATACATTGGTATGCAGAAAAGAGAATTAAAGTATCTTTAGGTGGTTTAAGCCCACTGCAATACAGACAAGCGCAAGGTATAGCGTCCTAGGTTCAAAAAAATATCCGCATCCCCAAATGTGCATGTTTATCTTGAAATTTATAAACGTTTAAAATTTCTACAACATGCACTAAAAAATAGTGTAAAAGCAGAACCTACAAGCATAGATAAAATCACCACAGAAAAATTATTCTTCTTTCAATTAATCGACAGAAGATATGAGCACAACAGCTCCATTATAACTACAAACATTAATTTCTCTCAATGGGATGATATATTTGGAGATCCACTAATCGCCAGTGCTATTGTAGACATACTATTACATCACGCAACAGTTGTACCCATTAAAGGGATATCTTATTGACTGCAAAATTTCTACCACACCGAAGAAGAATAGTTCTAAATTAATATGTAGAAACCTATGCAGGAAGCAGCATAGGTTTCTATGTCTCTATGTTTGTAAATCCCCTAACTTCAAGTAAAATGCAGATTTAATCGTTTGACAGCTTAGTACGCCGGAATAGATATATTCTTGTTCGACCAACTACCACTGATATCTTGATTCTGCGTCCACCAATCACAAGCAACGTCAACCGTCGTTGTACCTGTTGTATCCAAAGGAATGGTTACCCAGCTTGAATATGCTGTAACACTACCACTGTGCCATGGGCCGCTCGAACTATAATAAGGCCATGTCGAAGTAGAGGCAATCTTTACGTTGCCTGTATTGCCTTCATTTTCTCCATTATGCCACAAACTACAATAGAAATACTGATTATAGCCAAATGCGGCATTATTGATTGTTTGAGTCCAGACAATACGAACCTGCACACTTGAAGCGGTACGATTTTGATATTCTGCTTTAGCACTATAGGTAATACCATAGCCACTAGTTTGCCACCACCAACCGCTAGCAAGGTATTGTGACGTATCTTCACTGATAGGAGTATAAATAAAAGTTATTGTTTTTGCAGAAGTAGAATCCCATTTCACACTTTGATTTGCTGGAGTAATATATCCTTTTATTGCGGGGGCAGTAATGGTATTAGTTGTCCCATAATTATATTCAACAGTCGAAGAACCCAAAAATGTGCCATTTACAGATTTGTAAACAACATTATATGTATAGCTAAGGACAGTGGCAGATGCCCATATATTGGAAGACGTAACATTGCCTGTAACTGTGATAGATTTCTGACCTATACCTGTCAAGCCATAACCAGTGCTTGCTGAATAATCAACAGATAATACATCTCCATAATACACCCTCGCCCCGTTGCTTAGTGTGCCCGTAGATACCCTTGCCTCAGGAGACGATGTTCGTGTAACGGAAATGACGTATCCAGCGCCATTGTTCCAACTGACAGTATAACTGTCAATCGTCCATTGAGCATAAATCGTAACGTTTCCAGCACCCATTGTCGTAGCGGAACTAACCTTACTTCCTCCACTAGCAGAGGTATACCACCCATTAAAGGTATAACCCGGCCTTGCTGTTGTAGGCAATGTACCATATTGACTTCCATAACTGACAGATTTAGGAGATGGGTAAACACTTCCACCATTCGCATCATAAGTCAGCGTATACGTATTAACACTCCACTGTGCATATAGATTCTGTGACGTTGCAACAGTCACTTTGTTGGAGGAAGAAATTTGTATTCCACCACTAGGTGAAGTATACCATCCATTAAATGTATGTCCCGTTTTAGTCGGTGTAGGCAAACTACCATATGTCGAACTGTACGTGACAGTCATACTCGACGGAGATACACTTCCGCCATTAGCATCAAAGTTAATCGTGTATCTGTTAGCATTCCACTGTGCGTACAAGGTTTGGTTAGATGCTACAGAATATATTGAACTCTCTGTAATCTTCGTTCCTCCGTTTGCTGCGGTATACCAGCCACTAAAGGTGTAGCCTGTTCTGCTCACTGTACCAAGAGTGCCATATTTAGATCCAAACTGCACACTCTTACTTGAAGGTGCAGGACTTCCACCATTCGAATTGAAAGAAACAGAGTACGTGTTTATCTTCCATATAGCATAAATAGTGTGGTTAGACGGAGTTGTAATAGTAGTCTTTGCTGTCACCTCTACCCCTCCTGCTTTTGCAGAATACCAACCAATAAAGGTATATCCTGTTCTAGTAGGAGTAGGCAACGTTCCGTATGAGTCAGACAAATACCCAGACTTACTTCCAGGGTTCACCGTACCTCCATTGGCATCATAGGTTACCGTAATAGGTTGCTTGCCTTTACTTACATAAATAACGATTGTAGAATCCGGAAGTTGCGCAGTTCCCGCACCGGGAGACTGAGTAATAACTTTTCCAGCTACAACATTGGAATCATAGTTTTCAAGCACGGCAACCTTGAAGCCTTGATCCTTTAACGCTTTTTCGGCTTCTGCCTTAGTCTTTCCTACAACATTTGCAACATCTATCGTTTCACGTCCACTAGAAACAGTGATTGTAACTTCATCACCACGTTTCACGCTAGAACCTGCAGAAACGCTTTGACTAATTACACTGCCCTCTGCAACAGCATCAGTCTTTTTATACTCGATTACAACTACAAGTCCCTTTGAGTTCAAGGTATTCTCTGCTTTATCTTTACTCTGGCCTACTACGTTAGGCATATCAAACGCTGCCGGTCCAATCGAAATTGTTAAGGTGATCTTTGTTCCCTCATCAACTTGCTTGCCAGCTTCAATGCTTTGTTCAATAACTGAACCGTATGCAACATTTTCATCGTGTTTTTCGATAATATCCGGCTCTGCTAAGCCCGCTTGTATCAATTTTGATATAGCAGTCTCTTTATCATCCCAAACGACATAAGGTACAGTTGATACCCCATTTTCTGGTGAAGCAACACCCTTGCCGCTACTAATCATCAACAAAACAGTCCCGTTAATGTTCATATAGGATCCCCCTACCGGTGTTTGCAAAATGATCTTACCGGCAGGAATATACTCAGATTCAATCGAGCCATCCGTAGAAGGCAACAACTTCCCATCAGAAATCAGTTTAAGAGCCTCGTCCTTGTACAATCCTTCAACATCAGGAACAGTAACAATGTTTTCCGGAATTACGATTTCTTCCGTGAAATTTGAAAACTTAATTACACCCGTCAACAACAACATACTAAAAATTAGAATAAGAGAAAGCAAAGATGGAACAAGAATTTTTAACCACAATGGCCAGGAATAAATGTCTATTTTCTTAATCTTCCCATATATTCTCTTAACAGGCGGATCTGCATTCAGATCTTTAATAAATGTAGCAACATTGGGAGTTCTATCCTCAATACGTACGTTCATTGCATTAAGAATTGCATTCTCACGATTGAGAGAAATCTTCTTGTTTATTTTGTGTGGCTCTTCAAGGATATCCTTGTTTTGATTTTCATACTTCGCCCTACGCTCCATCGCATCCGGAGGTGTCTTGCCGGTTATCATTTTATACAAGGTAGATGCAATAGCATACACATCAGTGTGCGGTCCTTGATCTCCTCTGCTTCTGTACTGTTCCTCAGGAGAGTAACCCGGCTTAATAATAACTGTTAAACTTCTACTGTGAGATGTTGTAGCGTATCTCGATGCGCCAAAGTCAATTAGTTTAACCTCTCCTGACTTTGTTAAAAAAATGTTATCAGGTGCAATATCCCTGTGAAGCAATCCTTTTTCATGAACCGTCTGGAGCGATTCCATCACAGGCATTAACATTGCAACCGCTACATCTTCCGGAATCGTTTTTTCCCTTTTCAGATACTCTGTCAATGTTTCACCATCGAGAAATTCCATTATGATGTATGCAGTATCATTTTCCTCAAAGCTATCGAAAATCTTAACAATACCCTGCTCATTTTGAAATTTTGCTAAATGCTTAGCTTCCTCGACAAACTTCTTAAGGCCATCATGAAATTGCTCATTTTTTTCACCATTAAAAACTGTCACCTGTGATTGCCCGGGCATTCTTGTAGAAAATTCGCCTGGCAAATATTCTTTAATGGCAACCTTTTGCTCAAGTTTTCCATCCCATCCAAGATAGGTAACGCCAAACCCGCCATATCCAAGAACTTTACCAACAATATACCTATCATACAGCAATGTTCCCGGTTCGATATGTATCGCTTCCTCTGCGTGCGTTCCTACGATATATCCGCAATGAGGACATATTTCAAACTCATCACCAAATAACTCCATACATCCCAAACATCTTTTACTCACTATTCCTCAACCTTCCCTTCAAAAACGAACTTCTGATGAATATCAGATATTGCAGCAAGATACTTCGATTGTATTTTTGATTCAAAGCAAATTGCATTTATCGGAATCTGACCATCATTACATTCACTGATCATCAGATAACTCTGGTACACGTTACCAAGCATCCACGAGAGAAGTCTCTCTGCTGCTTCAATTTCAGCACTCTCTCCATCACCTATACTCCACTCGTATATGTATTTACAGTGAATTTCGTCACTATTGAAATACACATATGCTTTTTCATAGTTGGTAAGAGTAGTTCTAACCTCATTCAAAATCATAGTTGATGACAGTAGTACAGGACTTGTGTTCTCGCTATTATTCAAAAACTCTTCTTTTTCGCAAAATTTCACTGAGCCAAAGTTTGCTTTTAGAAGTTCATGGTATCTGTCATCATACGCAATGTTATCTGCATTAAAATCTCCAATCTCATTAAAATACCGATTTGAATAGTTAATACAACTAGCACCGTTAGTAACAACATAAGCAAGCGGTACTTCTATAGCAAGGGGCATTTGTTTCTTGTTATCATAGTAGTTGTTATATTGGTTTAAGAACATTGCATTTTTAAATTGTTCAGAATCTAAAACATTATCCAAGTCTTTCGCCTGACCAAGAATATCATTTGGCAATTCGGAACTTTCAAACAGTGTCGGCAACTTTCCTTGCTTTGCCGCACTTCTGATGCGATCCTCATATTCTGATTCAGGAACTGCCACAACATCCACAGTTATTCCTTCATACTTTTGTTCAAAGTCTGCCTTGATAGCCTGCATGGCATCTTCTTCCGTGGATCCCTCTGCTACAGAGAACCACACAACAATGTCCGCTGGTTCCAACAAATGTTCATTTTGCTTGTTTTGATATGTGTTATATACAAAGAAAGATCCTATAATTAATACCAAACAAGCAATGGCGACACCAGCAAACCTTTTAAAGCTTCTTCTTTTCCTTTCTTTTGCAAGGGGTATAATTTTTTTCTCTCCATTAATCGCACTTAAAAATTCGTTTATCGTTTTAAAGCGCATATGTTTTTCAATCGCCATAGCTTTCATTATAGCATTACTGAGATTTTCAGACACCTCAGGATTAACCAAATGAGGCGGTACAACTTCATCATTGATTTTCCTGTTTGTTGATTCATCGGGTTTAATTCCTGTCAACATAACATATAGTGTCGCCCCGAGTGCGTATATATCGGTCCAAGGACCAATATTTTTACTATTGTCGTATTGTTCTGTGGGAGAATAACCCGGCTTTAAAATAATATCAATTACTTCGTCTGTGCTATCTGCCAATTTTGCCGCACCGAGATCCATTAATTTAATCTTAATTTCTTTGCCAGAACATATATAAATATTGTCAGGTGCAACATCTCGGTGAACTATATTCTCCTCATGTAGAGATTTCAATGCATTGCCAACTTCATTTGCTATCATAAGTGCAAAATCAATGTCAATTTTACCCCCAGATTGGTTTAGATACTCGTTAAGTCCAACACCGTGCAACATCTCCATGACAATATATGCTGTATTGTTTTCCTCAAAAAACTCAAACACATTCGGAATACTTCTGTGCGAACCAAACTTCGCCATATTCCTTGCTTCTGCAAGGAATCTTTCCTTACGGTATTCAAATTCTTCGATGGATTTTTTTGTGATAATGAGATTCTTTAACCCTTCTGCTCTTGTAACAAGCCGGCTAACAAAAAATTCCTTGACCGCGACAATTGTTTCAAGTTTTAAATCCCATGCACTATAAACAATTCCAAATCCACCGGAACCAACTGCTTGTCCAAGTATATACCGGTTTGCTAATACTGTCCCTGGTGCAAGATGAATCGGCTCCTTCGGCTTTTTTATTTCAATATTTCCACAGTGCGAGCAAACCTGATACACATCATCATATTCCTTAAAGCAAGCAAAACATCTTTTCATAAATAATTACTCTCCTTTCGGCATATGATCTTCCCAAGAAAATTTTTCACCACACAGAGGTACAAACATAAATTTGCTATCTCCAAGCTCAATAGTATCATGCAATGATAACTTTTGTGAATCGGTAATATACTCCTCATTTAGATATGTAAGTCCACTACTATCACCGGGTTGCAAATAGAAGTTTCTTTTCTTAGGCTCATATACAATGAGTGCGTGTTTAATTCTGGAAATGCCATTATCATCAGATATAACAATTCGATTTTCTTCACTTCTACCTATAGAATTTTTCCCAGCGCAAATATTGAAACATTCTCCAAAATGGCACCCTCCTACACAAACAAGCCAACCAACTACAGGTTCTGCAACAGAGCAAGGACGAGCTTGATTGGCGGACGGACTTGTTGCTGCACTAAAATAGCTCATTGTTTTGCCCTCGTTGCTTGCAGAGGATTTTTTAACAGCTTCACGCAAAGAATATCCCTGTTCATTGGACGCAGATACTTCCTTCTCGGTATCTTCTTTCTTTGGTTTATGTTGTTCCGAATCTTCCACATGCTCGTCTATCTTTTCTCTTGTATTTTCATCGTTTTTGACGATCCTTTGATCATCTATGTTCTCACTTGCATTATCAGCTTCTACTCCGCCGTCCGAATGCGATGACATTTGCCAAAAATCAAGAGTAGGATTCTTCTTAAGTGGAGGAACCGAGCTGTTTTCTGTTTTTCTTTGCTCGATAACGTCCGTAGGAGTATTACCACTTACAAAGTCATCTTGCGGCTTCGTAGCCTGCGTTCTGCTCACGGTCTGAATATCTACTTCCTTTTCTTTTCGACTGCGTCCCCAAAAGCCTTTTTTTTCCACCTTAACATGAGCAGTACCACCGCCGTTTACTGCTGCCTCACCACAATGCGGACATGTACCATATGAATCCCCATCAAAGAAATGTCCATTCTTGCATCTAATAACATTCACTATTTACCCCTCCATCACTTAATTTTAATTAATACAACTGTCATATTATCTCTTGATTCATCATTATTTTTTGCATTCTTTTTTGCTTTCATTTCGAGTGCTTGAACTGCTTCCCCGATATTGTTGAAGTTATCAAGAATACGTGCAATCTCAGAATCAGAAACAATTTTATATAAACCATCTGACATAATGATTATTTTGTCATCCTTTTTAATTTCCAACGGAATCTCAGAATAATCGATCAGAGCAAGGTTACCTATTCCCAAAAAGCTAATGAGTGCCTCACCACGAGCATTTTCCTTCTCAAATTCAGCTTTATTTAATAGTCCGGCATTTAACTTTTCAACTAAAACTGTATGGTAATTGTGATCCTGTGTAAGTTGTACCATCTCTCCTTCTCGAACCAGATAAGCCCTGCTGTCTCCAACTGAACACCACATCATTTTTTTTCGGTTGATTAATATCGATACCAACGTACTTCCGGCTTTTAATAAATCACCTTGATCGTTTTTCAACCGAGAGATCATTGCATCCGTCTTTTTTGCAGTTTCAATCAACATCTCAGTTTGCTGAGCAATAATGTACTCTTCAGAGTACCGTGTAAGAAAAGTTTGTACCGCCATCTCGCTGGCCGTCTTTCCTCCCTCGTGGCCACCCATTCCATCACAAACAACTATCAGTCCCTCGTCTTGCTTCAGAGCGTATCCAAAACTATCTTGTTGATCTTCACGATCACCAACAACCGATAATGCAGCCATTTGGAAAGCAGAATTTTCGTCTTTCACTAGTTGTTGGTCGCTATGATATAGCATTTAGATCCCCCCTATTCATTCCAAACGGCTATTGCCGAATAATTGTCCATATTCTTTCCTTCGCCGTTTATTTGGACAATTTTAATCATATTTTCCAACCATTCCTCCACGGTGTTGGCTTTCTTTAATTGTGTACACATTTCCTTCTCGTCAATCAATTCCCAAAATCCATCAGAGCATAAAAGGAAAGCTTGGCACTTTTTCAATGGGATAGGTGACATAAGTTCATACATTGCCTCATCCCATTCAATGCCCATTACACGTAAAAGTGTGTTGCGGTCGGGATGATTTCTGATTTGCTCCTCTTTAATTTCTTTTGAAAGAACTAACATTTGCGGAATACTGTGATCCAGCGTTCTTGTTTTGACCTTGTTTTTATAGAAAACATAACCTCTTGAATCGCCAATATGTCCAATATAAGCATTGCGATCGTCTGTAACAATTGCAACACCTGTGGTCTTCATTTTCCTTTTTGCATTACGAACTCTCTGTTCCGCCATCAGTATGTCTTGTGAGGCCGTGAATGTTTGTCCAAGAAAATTCACTACTTCATCTGTTTTGCTGAATTGGTCCTCAAAAACAGCAACAACTAACGAGGATGCAACATCACCCATGCCGTGACCACCCAATCCATCGCAGAGTATATAACAATTATTTCCACCATTTTTAAAAAAACCCACGGAGTCCTCATTGATCTGACGACTACCAACATTTGTAAAAATGGCATGTTTAAAATTACCACTCATAATCTAACTCCTACTATACCTCAAATGGTATCATTACTTGCATAGAACATTTGCTCTATTTATTGCCCTTGCCTGTGCCTCTTTGTATAGTTTTGAGGCTTCCCGTATTGAATCTGCGTAGCTTTTCAATGATTTCTTCATCTTATCGGTTGTTGAACCGGAAGAATTAATTTCATTCCATTCCGTTTTAACCTGTTGATAATCTTCTCCGTTCCAATCCTTTTCCAGAGATATCACAGCATTGTCAATCGATGCCATGTTTTTATCAAGTTGAGTGAGATAATTATCAATCTCGTTTGCTGCATTAAGCATCTTTTGATGATTCACTTTTATATATGCCATATTGATACCCCCTTCACTTGAATGCCGAAGCGGCTGCGGAAACCGAGTGCTCGGTTACTTCGTACCCTTCTCCAACTTGATTTCGCATAAATGATACAACACTATTTACGACAGAAAACCTTGTATCAGAAAAATCGCGTTTTATGTATTCATATTTATTGGTACAGGAATATGAAGCCTCGCCTTCCCAGTCTTGTTGCAACGACCTGATCGCCATATCAACTTCAGACAATCCTTCTCTAATTTTCTTATTAATAGTATCAATTTGGTCAGCCGTTGCTAAAACGGACCCTGTGTTTACTTGAATAGCCATCCGAACAGATCCTCCAATACATTATTAGATTTTTTGTTGCTCGAATTATTAGATTTACTATTCGAGTTACTCTTTGCCGCGTTTACTTCAGCTTCTGCCTTTGCTCGCGCCTCTGCCCTTGCCCGTGCTTCTGCTTCGGCCTTGGCTTTTGCTTCAGCTTGAGCTTTTGCTTGTGCATTCGCTCTTGCCTGTTCCTCCGCGCGCTTCTTTGCAGCAAATTCTTCAGTAACAGCAGATAAATCCATATTGTTTAATTTTTGTTTTACCGTTTCGTACTGTTTTGCCGCCTTAATGATGCTGTTTGCACACTTTTCATTGCCTACTCCTTCGAAATCATTGTTGACACCACCGGCAATACTGTAGAGTTCATCGATGATGCTTTGCAATTCATTCTTAATCAAATATAATTCATATTGGGTATTTGCATCCATTCGATTACCTCCTAAAACTGTCCTGCAACATTGCGTTCGACAGCATCAAAATCGTTTGCTGTTTCATCTAAGTATTTTGCGCAATTTGTAACGCGCCAATTAGAACCTGTCAGCAAGTCCGCCTGAATTAAATTAAACAAGTCACGAAGACCAACTTTGAGGTAAAGCTCGTCCATCCTTCTATCCAAGCTCACAAGTCGATTGTTCACAACATTCAACCTACAGGCATAAGCTCTTAATTTAGCCGTGTCAAGCTTTATCGCCGGTTCGGAACTTGCAGTTCTATAACCTGAATTGAAATTTTGGTTTATGAAACTTTCAATATTCCCTACCACAGAACTATAGAAAGTTTTTACATCCGAGTATATTTCTACACTTACCTTTTTGAGGTTGTCACCTAATGTGTTGATTGCATTTATCGCCCATGCCGTTCCAGCAACTACAATTCCTGCCTTGATTACAAAGGGAGCGGCAAACGTAACAACAGCAGTAGAAAGAATAATTGCTCCCGCTTCTGCCAAATAACCATATTCCTTGCCAATATCGTCATAAAATTTTCCAACACCATTCACAAGGTCGTCGCCATATATCTTAATTATATCACCTAATGCTTCATAGCCGTCCTTGGTGCCAAGCAGGTTCACAATCACCGGACCTACCGAGATTCCAAGGCCAGCAATTGTTTCTTCTGTAGATACTTCATCGCCATTAACCGGTGTTCCTTTACCCATATACTTTTGACACAGGTTCATAATACCAAGCGTAGCATATTGCCTGTAAGATGCATCCATCGCCATCAGCTCATCAGACACATTTTCCACATACTCAGACAACTCACCTTGTTCGCACTGCGCATTGAAATTACCATTTTCGTCAAGCATTGCTTCCATATAGTGGTACCCGATAGCATTATTGTCTCCTATGGGCGATTCAAAATAGAATACATGATCTTCGGGTGCTAAACGTTCCCCCAAAACATTCACATAGTCATTATCAGCTGCGAAGCAGAGTATTCTTTGACGTCTTTCAGCAAATTTAATTCCGTACTTTTCTTCTAATGCTTTCAATGCTTCCGGTGAAAAACCTTGTCCGTCAAAGCTATAGCAATTATCAATCAAATCTGAGTTAATTGTTACAAATTGTGCCTTGTTTCCGCCTTTTGAGTGACCCGAAATTGTAATATTGGTACTTTCGTCCCATCCATTCTCACTTGCAATTTTGTTGAACCAATTCAACGCTTCGACTTGTTGATCTGTAGCATAATCATTGCTTACTGTCGTGCTACTTACTAATTCGCCATCAGAATACGTATTGTAAGTGTTTTCTTCCGGGATTCCCGATAATCCCTCGCCGTTATCTATCCATTCTCCACTTCCTGTTCCCCTGAAGACGACAGAGACACTACCATCCGGTTTTGTAAAAGTACACGCATTCAACCCATTTGCGGTGTTGGTTTGATTACCTATGGTTGCCTCTCCTAAACTAGGGTTGTTTGAAATTGCATTTTCTAAAACTGCAAGTTGATTTGCCGCCTCATCCGACCAACCGCCATTGTTGCAATCCTCTCTAAGTTTTGCAATGACCTGGCAGAATTTATCGCCGTTAACTGGTCTTTCTCCCTTGTTGGCAACATATGAATAGACATTGAAAATTGCCTCTTCGTTGACTCCAAATTGAGTTTTGCTATCCAAATAATTCATCACTATTCACTCCAATCAACTGAACCTATGGAATAATCTGCATTCATAGTTGCAGACAGTCTTTTATTAGAAGTTGGAGAAAAAATTGTTGTGGGGTCATTTGTTTCCATTACAGATTTAAATATGCCAGCATCATAGTAGAATACTCTGATGCTGGCCACAACACCATTCTCTTTCAACTGCAAAACTAGTTCTTCTACATCCTCTCTAGCTGAAGATACATCCTTAGAAGTAGCTATCGCAATACTCAGGCTAGATTGTTTATTGGATACATATTCCGAAAAATCCATTTTTTCATTAAAATGGCTTTTCCCGTAATGTATCGGAATATTCACAACTTTGCAAAAGCCCTGACCATATATGTCTTCTGCGATTGGCAGAACCAAAAATTCTACCTCCGACTTATACTTGACTGCCAGATAATTATCTGTGATGAGACCGTCGGAATACACCCATACAACAACATCTGCGTTTAGAACCTCAGAAAAGCAAATCAGCTCGCTATATTCCTCAGTCCACAACTCGTTGCCAGAACTTACCAGCGTAAATGAATCGTTGTATTTTGCATTCAGTTGCCGAATAATACCATCGGAGTCTATCTTCTCTTTCTTCACGCAGCCACACACCCCTGACATAACGACTCCTACCAGTAACAGTAGGGTAATCCTTTTAATTAGCTTCATTTATATCCCTCCTCATTCGAGTCAAAGGCCATCAAGAACATTACAACGGACACAAGCGAGCCTATTTTTTATATTCTATATGGCATGCTTCCTGTTTCAACGAGGAGTTCCACACTTTGGGCAAACCACATGAGCAGAATCGAACTGTGTCGCACAATTGCGACAAATTGCGGTTCCCCTGTTCCCTCGTGAATACGCATTACCTTTTGAATAAGGTGCGTAGTTCGCCTCACTAGAACGAGATCCGTTGCGAGATATTTTTTTCATAATAATGCATTGAAGGACAATGACAACCGCAAGAAGCAAGGCCAAAACACCTATCAAAACATAACTTATAACAAACTCAATATACATTTCATAACTCCTTCCATCTAATCTATGTGGAATTTAAATTTCGCATCTGCCAACTTAAGCATTGTGCCGTCATTCAAAGGCTCTTTAACACCCGGTTGAATTCTTCTTCCGTCAAGATATGTACCGTTGGTTGATGCTAAATCAACAATATAATATCTCCCCTGCTCCTTGATAATGTCTGCATGTTTCCGGCTCACATTATTGTTGAAGATGCGATAGTCCGTGACTCCTTCCATCTTTCCAACTCGAAAAGGAAATTTATTTATGATAATCTTACCTTCTCTTAAACAGTCTTCAAGCCAAACACTTTGAACCATTCGTTGCGAGCCTCTAAAAACTGTCACTACACCATTCTCATCTTCATTTACGGATATATCGCTACGCTTCTGCCTTTCTGTGTCAGTCTCCGACTTCTTTGCTGTTTTTGGCCAAAACTCCGAACCAATTGACGGTGTGTTTTTCGGGGAATCTTTCGTTGATCGAGATAACACTCGCTTGCCACAGAACGGGCATATTTCCTCTGACACATCTACTTTAGAACCACAGGCAGGGCATAACCCGTTGCGATTGGTGTTGCATTTTTGTTGAAAAAGGGCTTCTGCCACTTTATCGCAATATGATTCTAACATTCCTACTGTATAAGCTGTAACACCATTCAAATCCTGTACTAAGTTCTGAACATATTCAATGTCTTCCCCTGGTTCGAAGTTACACTGAGCAATTATTTCCAGGAGCAGTGACTTCATATTGCCAGTGGTTTCAAAGGGCTGAAGCGGAACATAGATCATATATACGCGCCAAGTAGATGGGTCCACAAAAACAGCCTGTAATGTCCACATCAGTAAATCCTTGCTGAAACGGTTTTTTTCTATCCCTTTAAGAATCAGAGCGATGTGTCTCAGAAGGACAACAAAAAGGCGGCGATTCATTCCTTGAAGTTGCAAGAAATCACATAATGGAATCAATCCTTCTGTATTGTACGTTAAGTTGGTTTTGAATCCAGATGTACTAACTTCAAAAAGAAGCAATCCTTCAACGGTGCCCTCAGAGATGGCATTAACCTCACGCTGATTTAGTTGTTGCCCTTTTTTCCCTTTTACCTCTCTTATCAATTTTCTCTTTCGCACATCTATCACCTCTAATCCATAATTGGACATCAGCCTTTTTCCCTGTTAATTCTTATTCCATTGCTTTAACTCTATCAATAAAGCTCGCATCATATTTATCTACTAGTTCCTTCTGTGTCGTCAAAAAAGAATCATCCCTATAAGATTCATACATTATTTCACCATGATCAGGATATCTTATGCAATCAAAATACAGCGTCAAAAGTGCTAACATAAGAAGATTCTCCTCTCCTAACGCATACACAATATATTGATCACAGAAGTTTGTTTTCTTATCTTCCTTTTTTATGATAGCTACTATACTATTGTCTTTATATACGCATATATAGTGTTCATTTGCTCCCAATCCAACCTCGTAAGCGTTGTATGTTTTCCCCTTGAAGTTGAAAACAAAATAGTCATATCCAAAAGACAAAAACAAAAACCTTTTTTGTTCTACTATATCCGGATAGATATATCCCACTCTTTCCGATCTTTGTACTATATCTACAACCTGCGTAACTGCTTTCCCGTTCATCTTTTCTCGGTGAGGATTGGATACTATTTCGACTTTATCCCCTTTATATTCAAGATATCCGTTACTAGCATGACTAGAACCTTTTCCAGTTATAACAACTACGTCTTTAATCTTTCCTTCAAATTTTGGGGTTGGCTGTCTCTCTTTTTGAACAAAAGTCAATATCATACTGCATATACTCCTTCAACTTCGTATGTGCTTACTGAAAAACCCAATGGAGTAAAATTCTCGCTAAACTCATTGACAACGGTAACTGCGCAGGCACACGAATATTTACCATCTGATGTCCTTACGATCATTGTCGTTGAACCCTCGCTTCGAGCTGTAATTACACCATTCATATCTATTGATGCTATTGAAGTGTCCATTGATTCGCAAACAATATCCTTAAGCTCATACCCCCTAGGTATTTGAATCACACTAATAGTTCTGCACGTTCCTGTGAGTGTTACAATCTTCATGTCCGAAACAACTAAGACCTCGCCAACATCGACTGTACCATTGTTTATTGTTTCATCTTGCGCGTTTTCCTGCTCGAAGGCATTATCAAATGGAGTATATTTCATTGTGCACTGGTTTTTATCAGTGAAGAATTCAATTTTGCTAAACGCATCAACAAAGTCAAAATTTTCAATATGCAAGTTACAGATCTTTGCATTTTTATTTCCGTATAGTTCCCATGTAACTTTTATTTTTGTACCCTTTAACAGCTTTCCTGCAAGAGTTTCTTCCTCAATACCAACCCGAAGAATAAAATAAACATTTATATCTATACACGTATCTATGTGTAATTCCACCGTGCTTTTTTCTGATGTAAATGTTCCCCCTTGAGATTCTGCAAGTTTTTTTATCTCATCTGCTTCAGCCGCTAAACCAGATATTTCCATTGCTTCAACGACCTCTGGTGGCAAATCTGTTGCAGTTGTCTCCTGTAACAAATGATTTCCGGCATCTACAAGATGAAACGTTAGAGATGCCTCGGCACCAAGACCAGTCTCCCCTTTTAGTCCAATGATTGCAAACCCAAACGCATTTACAGTTGGAACAACCGAAACTGTACCTTCTGCTTTGCACTTAAATTTCACGTCCGTATCTCTGTCGGAAGTGTTTATAACGCGGCAATTGCCCTTTTTATATTCAATGCCCTTGCAACCCGTCTCTGAAAAGGAAATTTCTATACTTCCATCAACCTTGAGTTTAGCATAAACATCCACCGAAAAAGACGCAATGCCTACCGATGCAACTTTTATGCTACCAATCTTTATTGTTTTTGCACCAAGTTTTTTGGATGATGCATCCTTCCAAACTGAGTTTTTTAGATTTGTTAGATAGCTGCCATTTCCATTCGACCATTTAGGGGCATACACTGCCTTCTCTTCTATGTACGTTTTCTTAACTCCAACAGTGTTTTTTGTTTGATAATCAACCTTTAATTCAGCCGAATGCAGGGTAAACCAGCTGTAATCAATTTTATTTGTGACTTTAAAATTGCTTACCTCAACCTCATAGTACCCCTTGACCTTCTTGTCCTCCGATAAAGGCATCTCGATTTTAGCGGAAAGGCCATCAGACTTCATCGTAACTTCTACCTTGCATCCGTCAACCACAAACTCAAATGTTGTCTTGGCAGCAAGAGGTGTAGCCTGCAATGAGTTACCAGTAGAATATGCTAAGTTTGTAATTTTATATTCACTATCATCAAAAGACTGTTCGACAACAGACGGATTGCCATTTGATACCAAATTTCCGTTACCATCATAAAACACTGCCTGTGTTAAATCCGGAGAAAAAGTGTCCTCCATATACAACTCATCTACAACATCTCCTAGTTCTATATCATCACTTATTTTGATTACCGTTACATCATTATCTACATTAATATCCTCAACTTTATACGCCACAGGAGAGTCGGAGTTTGCTTCCTCTGGAAGAAGAATAACATCTCCTGCATCAAAATCCAACTGTGTTATTCCACTCAAAGAAATAGTGTTGCTGTCTAGAAAAGTCACCCCTGCAAGCTCATCGTTTGCAAATACTTTTACATTATCAGCATAGTCAACTTCTAAAATTGTTTCATTATACTCCCGATTTGCCCACTTATCCTTAGCGGTGATGAGCAACGAGTTTGCAGTTGCAACATCTATAGCCTCTCCAAGCCATTCTTTTTTTATTCTTGTTCCAAAGTGTCCAATGCCATAATCAATTTTCTCATCCTCTGTTGCATCCTGCTTTGTAAAATTACCAACATTAACCAACGTCAACAGTGCGTCTCTCCAAAGCAATGAATCGTTTGGATTCAAGCTTTTACCGGAATCAATAACATTCCATTCAGCGGCGATTTGGACAGTTTCAAAATACTCACTCTTATTATCTACTGTAGATATGTACGGCTCCTCTTGTGAGTAACTTGCCATTCCAAAGGCGTTGTTAACCATTCCAAGCCACTGCCCTATAGTTAAGGTATCACCACCTATCTCACTATTTCCTTGATTAGTACCACCATCATCAAACCTAAAATGTTGCAAAGAACATGCAGACAATATTGACACCAGTAATGTTATAGCAAGAATTAACGAAAGTAGTCGCTTCATAGCATATCCTCCTCGATAAGCAGATTATATATCAGGGATAAATCCATCCCATTAGTTTCAAATTTAGGCAGGTAGGTGTGGGATCACACCCACCCACAGTGTATTTTGCATTACTTAAATGCTTGTGCGTTGGTTTGAATTGCGCTTTCAGTAGATTCGTAGCTCTGTGCAGTGTTCACAAGAAATTTTGCATAGGATTCAACAACATTCTTGTACTCCTCAAAGCGAGGCTTCATTGCATTCATAGCAGCTCTAATATCGGATGCTGCGTCACTTTTCCAAGTAGCTTCAAGATCGTTCATGCTTTTGTTGATGTCAGCAAGTTTACTGTCCAGAGTAGAGTTGATAGTACGAACCTTCTCTGCGGTATCCAACAATACTTGCGTTGAAATCTGAATGGTGTCTGCCATAGTCTTTATCCTCCTTAATTAACCAGTTTGCGAGCTTCGGACACAACAGTATCCTGAGTGTCGCGATACGCTTTTGCGCTCTTTCTGAGAAAATCAGCATAGTTGAGCATCAAGGTATGCATCTTTGCAAAGTCATCCTTGAAGCCATCAATCTGATTCACAAACGCCACATTGTCTTTTCCGCTCCATGTAGAGGCCATCGCGTTTGTCTCAGAATAGAGCTGATCATACTGCGTCTTGTAATCGGCTGCCAAACTCTCAATTCTGCCTGCGGTGGACTCCAACTGTTCCGGGGTAACCTGAATTGTTCTTGCCATTTTTTAATGACCTCCTTAAATTTTTATCAACATTAGCTCGTAATAAGCGAACTAACATATGAATACATAATATTGTGCTTATTCTTAGATAAGCATAAGTTTTGTACCGTTTCCAATTTCCAATTCAAAAACAGTACCGTTGATATCGAGAATCTCTCCGGTAGCTTTGCGTGCAAGCACCGTATCGTGTGACGGCATAAACTGCCCTTCCGATAATTCAGAAACCGCCCGCTTTATGAGCTCCGTGACCTCAAAGACTTGTGACTGGGGTGGAATGAAAATGTCATAGGACCTGTTGAGAATCGGAATATAAACATTTACAAGAACCTTGTTCATCTTCTATTCATCCCCTTTCTCTTCGGACGAAAGCAGTTTTGCGAGAACTGGACGATTACGGTAAATATAATAGCCAAAGTGTTTTCCAACATCTTCATACATTTCGCTCGTAATCTTATTGATTTTGAATGCAAACTGATCCGCGACACCTTCGCCTACCCAAACACCATCTGCACCAAGAATATGTTGCTTATACCACGGATCGTATTCGTGTTTCTTTATTTGAGACGCAGAATCACAAATTACAAAATGAATCTTATATATCGGATCTGCCTTGATCAACAATGTTGCCAACTTATCCCTTGCATCATCATTCAGTTGTTCGAATAGTCGCTTCATTCCGAATATCACGTAGCAACGTTCCTCGTATTGTTCTAATACCAAGCTATCCATATTGGCATCTTTATATTCATTGTTGCGCTTCACCATTTCGTTAAACATTTCCGCAACAAGATCAGTATAACTAGCCTTGGAAATAAGATCGCCACACTTGTCAAGTTCCTTCTCAATGTCAACTACTGTAACAGAAGCACACTTTGCCAATATGGACACCAATTCCTCAGCAAACTCAACAATATCGTGTGAATCCTGAGAAAGCACAGGAAGAACGACTTTTTTCTCAAGATTGCAAGTAAGAACTTCCAAGGAGTTCTTCGCTACGCCGACAGGGATGGATGCTAGCCCTCCGATTTTTCTCTCCACAAAATCCATATTGACAATATCCGGGAGGATCGGGATAGTTTTAGCAGTAACAGCTGCATCTTTATTGGCCTCATCACAGAATTTACGGATAAACTCCTGCGCATCTTGCTTTTCTGTACAATAAGCCGTTTGGAATTCATAAACTCGATCAAGTGCCACGAGACCACGACCCTTATACTTTGAAGGTACCACGCCATCATTCTTACCAACTATTGTTACATAGTCAGTTGAATCATTTAACTGCATTGTAAGCAACATCTTAAAGTTCTGCTGAATTCTGTATCGAACAGCGTTTGTATTAGTTGCTGTAACTACAAAATAAATACCATACTTAACACCGTCGCGTGTCAGAAGCGAAAATTCTTCCTGGTAGTCTTCCATCTGCTCTGCAAACCCGGAAAAATTGTTTAGCACTATAACAACATTCGGAACTGTCTTACCGCTATTCTTACAATAGTTTGTATAGTCACCACCGTAAGAAGAGAATAAGCTACGCCTTGTTTCCATCTCCTTCAACAACATTTTAAGCAAATTGACGCATTTCTCATCTTCTGCCGCGGTCACAACTCCACCCACATGGGGGGCAGACGCAAACGCCTTTAATGTTTCAGAACCATAGTCTAACAAATAAAGATTTACTTCATTAGGCGTATGGTTTTTTATCAACGAGTAACAAAGAGTTGTTACAAAAGTTGTCTTACCATTTCCGGTCGCGCCAAAAATAAGACAGTTTCCTTCCATAGAAAGCGGTATTGTAAGGATATTCTGCCTTTGATTGAAAGGATCATCATACTCACCAACAATCGGATTAAGCACAAAATCTTGCGATTTCCTTGTGTACTTTTCTTCCAGTTGATCAACATAAATGTGAGATGGAATCGGATCTAACCATAACGACCGAGCCGCAACGCCCTCATCAACCGCCAAATCTGAAAGATATTTTACAATCGAAACAATTTGTTTTGTTTTACTTACACTTATTGTCTTAGAATTCGGTTTAACACTGATGATCGGTCTTCCGAGAGCATCAATTACCTGTATGCTTGAGTCAACAGGCTTCTCAACAATATCGCTTGGTTGATATTCTGCTCCACACCATGCAGACTGTCCCATAGCGAATAGCTCATTAAATCCTACTTGCAAATAAAACCTTCCTGTCTGCGAAAGCTCCGCTGCATCGGGGCACTTTATCATGTCTTGTGAATCAGATTTTTCCTGAACTTTCAAACAAACTCTGAATCGACTATTGCTCCAGATTTGGTCATCGACAACACCGCTGGGTTTCTGCGTTGCAAGAATCAAATGAACTCCTAAACTGCGGCCAATACGTGCTGCACTAATAAGCTGTTCCATAAATTCTGGTTGTTGTGTTTTTAATTCTGCAAACTCGTCGGAAATAATAAACAGATGCGGCATCGGCTCACTAACAACCTTCTCACGGTAAAGCTGTTGATATTTATAGATATCCATTGTACCCTCATTGGATACCTTACGAGCTTCATTAAATATAGCTTGCCTTCTTCTGAGTTCGCTTTGAATAGAAACCAGCGAGCGAGTAATGGCCGCTCCATCAAGGTTTGTAATCGTTCCTGCCAGATGTGGCAATTTGATTCCCTTATCCGGGTTTTCGAACGCTCCTGTTAAACCACCACCCTTATAATCGATTAAAATAAAAGCAACTTCGTCGGGGTGATAATTGACTGCCAAAGACAAGATATATGTAATAATGAATTCTGATTTACCCGAGCCTGTCATGCCTGCAACCAACCCGTGAGGACCGTGATATTTTTCATGTAAATCAAGCATAAAGCTATCGCCATCCGAATCAATACCTATAGGTGTCTGCAATGTCTTTGTGGGATTGTTCTCCTTCCACCTGGTGAGAGAGTTAAGATGTTCAACCTTTCCGACATTAAACATTTCTAAAAATGTCATCATACTAGGCAACACAAAACTCTTCTCCGTCACATCGAGTTCAATATTTGCAAGCTTTGTTGACATATTTTCAAAAACCAATTTATTTGCGACATCCGCCACAAAGGAAATTTGCTTGCCTGTTGTATCGTTTTTATCAAAAATCTTCGAATCTTTTCCATTGGCATGTATTATTGTTCTTGTTTCTTTTGGAAAATCACTGAAGTTATCGCCGGTAACAATTGCTGTAAAACCTAGGTTGTCCTCCTTCAAAATTTGTTTTATGGCTGAACATTTTTTTCTCAAAACATCACTTGTTATGATACATACATAATATGGTGTAAACTCCTCATCACGATTTTGAGAAAACTGTTTCCTTGTAACTACCTCTTTTTCAAGAATACTTGAGATTTCCTTTACATCATCAATGTTATGTGCATGATACCTTATTGTTCTACTGTTATTCCATGCATGAGGCAAATATTTTGTAAATCCCCAAATCGCATCATCTTCATCACCGGTTATCATAACGAGTTTAACCTCGTCATAGCCATGGAGCGATACTAATTGGAGAATGAGCGACATAATCATGTTGTCGCGACAATCTTTCTCACCATAAATACCAATTGCAACATTTTCCCTAAGAGCTATACTAATTGGCACATTCTTGAGGTCTTTGGGATCTTCTGCTAGAGCAAGCATCGCATTCTGCAAAGCATCATCATCCATAGTAAATTTTTTCTCCTGATACTTAAGGTCAAGATTCATGTTGACAGTACCGGTTCCCAAACGCAACCTTAAAAAATCGCCCTGCTCAATCGAACGTTCCCATAAGTTTGGCTTTATTCGGATAATCCTCTCTAAGCATTCCTCCTGGGTAACAAAAGTCTCATTCAAAATTGCCGACTGTTCTTTTGCAATATTTTTAATTTGATCTCCAATTTCATTAAGATATGTGAAATATTTTTCTTGTCTCTTTTTTTCGTACTTTATTTTTTGCTTTTTCTCATATTTTTTTGTTAAAACCGGCCACAAAACGGTGCCCAAAAGCATGCTAACCGACATAACAAGTGTGGGGAGTGCTTGTGTTATTTTTCCGCCATTCGCTACCACATTAGATACCGAGAGAATGCCGGTGCTCACCGAAGTCATTGCCATCGTTAGTGATGGACCAAGCATCAATGCCAAGGGCACCGTATCAAGCTTTTGTGCTTGCGGAGGTGGATCGATATGTACCTCCGCCCGTTTAACTTCTCTATGAAAACGAGGAGATCTAAAGAAATATCTTTTTTCAGGAATATCAGCAATATTGTCTAACGAATGCTCTTTTTGACGATAATACTTAGAAAGACCTTCTCCTTTGATTTTTAGTTGCATATCGGGATTGTTAATGGCGAAATAAGTGTCACCGATTACAATTTTTAATCCCATTATATATACATAATCGCCAGGATTTAATTTCGCAGAATGGATACGCAAGCCATTAACATATGTTCCATTTCTGCTCTCCAAGTCTGAGATAGACCAATTTTCACCATCGTATATTAATTTTGCATGGTAAGTAGACACAAAGCTATTCGAGTACCAGAAATTATTATCGTCGGCTCTACCAATTGAAAATACAGCACCCTCGCTAGCTACAACCTTTGATAAGGTCTGTCTCGTCTCATCAATCGGTTCTGTGAACAGAATAACTTTTTCATTAGTATTTTCAATACATAAATTTAAAAAACTATTTGTTGAAAGCTCCGCTTTATCTACAGAAATATTTCCGGCATCTAAAACAGAAACTTTCTTGTTAGATTTAACACACCATTTTCCATTTTCTGCTTCAATACTGATCAGTTGTCGCAATATACCCTTCTCGTCAAAGTCATTCAGCCAATATTGCCCCTTTACTTTCTCAGGCAATGTTAAGCTAAACATTCTGTCAGTTTTTATAAGATTAACAATCATTCTAATCCCCCCCAGTATTCAACTGATGCTCAAGCAACAGTATCTGTTCAACAACATTCGGATATTTTTTTGCAATTTTCTTCTTTCCTTTATCAAAATCATTGTTGCATTTAAAGAAAAAGACCACAGCAAGAAACAAAGTCCATGTCATTGGTTGCAACTGGCGTTCTATCAACGATATCATTTGTCTGCTTACACCAACCTTATTAGCAAGTTCCGTTTGTGATACCCCCATCTCCTTGCGTAGATACGGCAAAGCCTGAGAGAGTATAGAAATCATTCTTTGCTGGTCTTCGCTGATTTTATATTCAGCCATTGCAATCAATTCACACCTTTCTGTGTTTATCCGTTTTTTGTCAGCAACCATAGGTAAGATGCCACACAAACGCGATATTTTCAGTTTATTATTTGACTAACTATTTGTCAAGATATCAAGCTATTTTGCAGAATGTTTTACAAAAAAGTAACAAATTACCAATTATTCATAAAGATCTCTTTTTCTATGATCGAGTAGGAGGGATTTTTTCCCTCCTCTCACACCACCGGGCATGCCGTTCGGCACCGGGCGGTTCAATTCAAATAATAATCTGTACAACTTTGGAGTCCTCGTCTTGCGAGGATTTCTTTTGATATGAGGTGGAGTCCTGTGGTTTTTGCCACTG
>JAFWZH010000290.1 GCA_017522515.1 Clostridia bacterium | reverse complement strand
GAGAAATGCTCGTTGGAGTATTTATTCTCGGTCGTTCATTCGCAAAGCAATAGAATATAATGCTTGCTACGCTAAGTAGCAAAAATGTAATCGGCTGTTTCTTGTGAAATTCCTGCCAAATCGCTATGATGAGCCTGCAAATAAAAAACAAGGAGGACTCAAAAATGAGTTTAGGAGAAAAAATCAGAGAACAAAGAAAACAAGCAGGTCTTTCACAAGAACAGCTTGCAGAAAAGTTAAATGTGTCCAGACAGGCAATTACCAAATGGGAAACGGACAAAGGTATTCCCGATGTTGCTAATCTGATTGCAATCAGCGATGAATTTGGGTTGAGCCTTGACGAGCTGATTAAGGGAGATGTTGCTGTAAAAAAGAAAATCATTGCCGATAGCTCCGCTAAGAAATGGCACATATTAGTTATCGTGTACTTATTGGCTATCGTGGCATATATCGCTTATTTTGCTGTCTGCCACAGGATTTTGATGATTGGATTTTTAATTGCAACGCTGTTTATGCTGTTCTTTGAACTGAGAATTTTCATTAAAGAGAGAATATATCGACAGGGCAAAAACAACAAGACAGAATAAAAACGGAGGAACAAAAAAGTACGATGAATGCCAGAAAAATTATAAGTGTACTCATTGGCGGCGGTTTTGGCAGTTGATATTATTTCAATGATACTATATTTCTGTGTTTTGGGAACACCGCATTAAATATTAACGGCGGCAGGGAGAACAACTCTCCTTGCCGCCAATTTTATATCAATTTATATTTTGCAGTCAGTACTTCCTCACATTCATCCTCTGCGGTATCTGTAAACAGCTCACGCTCAAAGGATATGCCCTTTTCTGTCAAGCACAGTTCAAGAAAGCAAAGAAATATACCAATATCAATGCGATTGTAATAAGCTACCTTGTCAGCAGGCATAATGCCACGTTTGCCCGGTTTTTTGTAGCGGTAGATGGTCAAGCTTTTTTCTTCTGCTGATACCTTCCACGGTTGTGTATTGCAAGCGCTTGGTGTAAAACGAACGATGTTACCAATATCTTGATAATACTCGCCATCCCATATTTCTTGGAGTGTTTTGCGCTTACTCTTAAACATATCCTTACGGAACTTATCTTTTGGCATTTTTGCAATAGCAATCATAATGACGAAATCAAGACCGTTATAGGTTGGCTCATCAGGCTTACCGATTCCGAACCATAATGCACCAATGCCAAGAGAAGCAAGGTACAGATCAAGTTGCTCACCGATATACCCGATGTTCTGCAGATAATTTTCTTTTTTCTCGCTGTATAGGAGAATACAATACTCCTGACCACGCTTGCAGGTAGTTTCTTCTGCCGGAACAATTTTAATCGCCGTTTTAATTTCGCTAACAAGCGGAGTAAAGGTTTTATATGCTTCTTCAATGTTTCGCAGTTCCGTGGCATTGATGATTCCTATATCACGGAAAATGTGAAAGGATTTTCTTTTAAAAATCATCGAGTAAAGGACTTTTTCCATAGCGTTTTCGCCTCCTAAGGTTAGAAACATTTTAACAAATCAAATTTTAAATGTCAACGAAAGTTAATCTGAAAAATATAAAATTTAATGTTATACATTAAAAATCTATTGACATACATTAAAAATAGTGGTATACTGATACCATCAAAAACCCTTGGAGGTATGTGAAATGAAAAACTTTAGCAAATTTATCGGCAATATGGCAAAAATCGTTACGAAAATTGTAGAGGTGTTTCAGTGGGTTGGGGCAGGCTTGATGCTGGCAGCAACCGTCTGTGCTTTGGTCAATCCCGATTGGGTTGGATATTTCATTGGCTACGATGCAAAGGAATGCTGCGGAGCAGACTTGTCCGTTTATGGATTTGAAATTCATGCAGCTGTCACAGACGGTCAAATTGATATGACGGCGCTTTGTTTGTTTGGTATTGGTGCAACTCTCATTCTTGCACTGATAGCTATGATTTTCAGAAATCTCCATTTGATTATCAAGAAATCAGAGGGAAGAACGCCGTTCCAGCCTGACAACGTGCGTATGTTCCGAGAGATCGGTATTTTCTCAATTGCTGTTCCCGTTATTGGTCTTATTATGAGCATCATCGCAAGAATTGTGATTGGCGTTGAGGTTGCCGAAATATCCAACAGCTTCGAGGGATTTGTTATCGGTATTGTCGTACTTTGTATGACACAGTTCTTTGCCCACGGTATTGAACTTGAAAAAGATGTAGACGGTTTGCTATAAGGAGGTTACTATGGGTAAAATAGTTCTCCGTTTGGATAGAATGATGGTTGAGAGAAAAATGTCCTTAAACGAACTTGCAGAGCGTGTGGGGATCTCCAACGTCAACCTTTCCAAAATCAAAAACAACAAAGTAACGGCTATCCGCTTTTCCACCCTTGCGGCAATTTGCGAGGTGCTCGATTGCGAAGCGGGAGATATTCTCGAATTTCAGAAAGAAGATTAATAAATGAAAAGTGTTTGGGGTTTAATTGCTTCCATCATTCAACTTATTGTTGGATTTGCAGCCATTATAAGCTATATAATCATAGCCATTAACGGCGAAACTATGCTGAAATGGACGGCAACCCTTATATTAGCAATTGGTTTCTTCGCAATTGGAATAATCGGTGTTATTGATTGGATAAAGTCAAGAAAGCAAAAGTGAAGAACACCTTTGTTGAAAAAATCAGGGCTATTACTTGAAAAATCAGCTACAATGATATATAATATTGACAACACGATGACAACAAAAATCTTGACAGTCCGTATTTTACGGATAATCTGAGCACTCCCGATAATATGAGTAAAAATACCCATACAAAATTGTTTAAGTTACGGTTTTCGGGAGCGAGTGGGAATAGTAGTCACTACCCCGAAAACCCTTATTTTACAAGGGTTTTCGGGTTTCTTTTTTTGCCGAAGTACACGAAAAGTACACGGCTGGTACACGAGAAAGTTTAGGCGAATGCTTCCAAACGCTGGGCAACTTCGTTCTGTTTGTCCGGATATAGGTGTGCATAGATGCCTAAAGTAATTACTGCACTCTCGTGTCCGAGACGCTCACTGATAAGAAGTGGCGTGAAACCCATTTCTATAAGCAAACTGGCATGACTGTGTCGAATATCGTGCACACGAATGAGTCGTACACCTGTCTTTTTACAGCCTCGTTCCATTTCGCTTTTCAAATAGTGTTTTGTAATCTCAAATAATCTGTCTGACGGATCGTAGCCGTATAGTTTATCGGCATAATCCTTTACCATATCGCAAACAAATTGCGGTAAGGTGATTTTGCGCTTACTCTTTGGTGTTTTAGGTTCAAGGAATAGATCCTCACCGTCAACACGTGCAAAGTTCTTGTTGATTGAAACCGTCCGTTCCTCAAAGTCGAAATCGTTTAGGGTTAAAGCAAGCAATTCTCCGGAACGCATACCTGTCCAATATAACAGATTGAAAATAACCTGGGACATTGGCTTGTCGCTGACCGCCTCGATGAACAACTGAAATTCATCAGGCTTCCAGAATTGCATTAAATCGGATTTTTTCTTTCCCATAGGGCCACTCCTTTGTACTGGGTTGTATGGCAACCCGTAATATTTTACCGCAAAGTTAAAGATTGCTGATAACTGACTGTTCAATGTACGTAGATAGGTTGGCTTGTATTTCTTTGGACTGTTTATCAACTCTGTCTGCCAACGTCGCACTGTCATAGCTTGAATCTCATTCACTTTGAAGTTCTTGAAATATGGAATGATGTGCTTTTCCAAAACGTCCTGCTTACCTTTATAGGTGGTAGGTTTTAATCTGGCTTTGCAGTCATCCATATATATTTCAAGCAAGTCGCAGAAACGGATATCGCAGGATTGCGAATTTTTGCTGAGGAAATCCAGTTCAAATTGTTTCGCTTCTTTCTGCAGACGGAACCCCATCTTCTTTTTCTGCTTCTTTTGGCCCATCCAATCTGTATAAACAAATTTGCAGTACCATAACCCTGTTTTTTCGTCCTTGTAGGTCGGCAATGATTTCACCTCCGATCTATTAAACTATCATCGCCCGGATACGGTTTCACTTATCAGTTACAGGTATGTATTCTCGTAGAAGTATTTGGCGGATACTTTGCCCGCCACCGTTAATTTACCGGCTTTGTTCAATTCATCATTGAGCCGTTTAATGATACGGTATGCCGTGCTGCGAGATACATCCAGCAGTTCAGCGACATCCGTTGCTGTTAAAAATCGTTTGTTTGCAGGTATGGCTGTCTTGTGTTCCGCCATAATACCCTCCTTTCTGACAGCCAACAGCAACGGTGTACCCTTGCGATATTATCATTATACTACTTTTCGCATAAGATCTCGTAGCCGGACTGCCACTTTATATAAAATTGTTATTAGTTTCGATAAAAAGACACCTAACCGTCGAGCCATTTCCTGCGCTCATTTTAACCGCGTATTGCAGGTCGCCGCTATGCAGCATTTCATTTGTGGGCACGCTCCGAAGTTATCATTATGGCATACTATCCGCAAATCCTGTATAACTCTCGACGGCGGCTATTCAGTTTTCAAGGTGCATAAGAGGACAATGCTCCTGGCTTGTCCTTTCATAAAATAAACACGGAGAGCCCCCGTGTTTTTCTGCAAAGAAATATGAGATATATGAAAAAATAAAAAATGTGGTATAATTTTTGAGATAGTATGAGATATTTCCTGCCAAAACCGTAGTATATAGGTGAGGCAGAAAGGATGGTGAGCAGTTTGGACGATAGGAAAATAATTGAATTGTTCTTTGAGCGCTCAGAGCAGGCAATCATTGAACTATCGAAAAAATATGGCTCAGTTTGCTCAAAGGTTGCTTTTAATATACTTAACAATACACAAGATACCGAGGAATGTGTGAACGACGCTTATCTTGGAACATGGAATACAATACCGCCTCAAAATCCAAATCCGTTATTAAGCTATGTTTGCAGAATAGTTCGTAATCTTGCTATTAAGAAGTATCACACAAATACGGCGGCAAAGAGAAACAGTATCTATGATGTAGCATTAGATGAACTTGAAAACTGTTTCCCTTCCTCTGTGTCGGTGGAAGATGAGTTCAATGCGGTTGAAACCGCACGAATCATTGATAAGTTTCTCGAAACGCTCGATCAGGAAAACAGAATTATGTTTGTTCGCCGTTATTGGCATTCGGACTCTATTGATGACCTTGCCAAGCTCCTTCATACGAGCAACCATAACATTTCGGTTCGGCTTTCCCGTACAAGAGAAAAGCTGAAGAAACATCTTATTAAGGAGGGAGTATCTCTATGAAAAGGAAAAAGATTTCCGAAACGATTGAGAATATCAATCCTAAGTATATAGACGAAGCTACCGAATACACAGGTGCAGCAAAAAGCACGTCTAAAAAAGTATGGTACAAGTGGGTGGCGGTAGCAGCGTGTTTTGCTCTTGTTCTCGCAATAGGTTTCCCTTTTGCAAAGGATTTGTTTATATCTCCGGATCAAAAAGATATTGTAGATGCAATTGTAATGATCGAATATGATGATTCCTATTTAGAAGTTATTGAAGATTCAAAGTCTATCAAGAAGTTCGGATTAGAAAAAGAGATTACGGAAAGTGTTATAGGAAATCATATTGCGTATCTGCAAAAGTCAGTGCCTGAAGCTGAACGAAGCAATTATATTGTTTCAAATGAAAAAACCAATATGGAACTTCTTGAATATGCACCTGCACCGTACAAAGCCGTTAGGATTCTGAAAGATGGCGACAACTATTACTATGCATGGTTTTGCAACTATTTAGTAAAAAACAATGAATCACTACCAATTCAAACTGCTTTTGAGGTATATGGAATTGATGAAGCAACTGATATTGTCAGCATAACTCCGGTCAAAACGGATAATTATTGGACGGCAAATGGCAAGGCAATTACAAATACCGCCGCCATTTCTGATTTTTATACGAAGATTTCAAAACTAACAGCTTTTAGCTTTGACGAGTATCATGAAATAGTATTTGCTGAAGACTTGAAAAAAGCGGAAGATGAAGGTGGCGGAGATATAGGCTCAGAGGTATATGCTCTTGAAGCAGACGATAGAAAAGATATTGTTATTGAAACAAAAGAAGGCTTGCGATTTGCTATACAATATTACCCTTCTTATGGGTGGATTAAAATAACAAAAACATTGTCATACTATCAAATGTCACCTGAAATCACTGAATGGTTTGAAAACAATATAGAATAATTCAAAGGCGTCGCAGAAATGCGGCGCCTTTACTGTAGGTAGAAAAAGTAGCAATTTTATGCTATAATACCCGATGTAAAGCACTTAGCAACCGCCGGTTGACGAATTTCAAGCCGTCGTTTGGTGGAGTGTAACCGGCAAAAAAGCTATACTTGGCATAACGGAAGGCAGAAAGCCTGCCGAAGTTTCCAAGTGGAGGTATAGAAATATGATTTTAGCTGATAAGATCATCAGACTCAGAAAAAAGAATGGCTGGTCGCAGGAAGAACTGGCCGAAAAAATGAACGTGTCCCGTCAGTCTGTATCAAAATGGGAGGGCGCACAGACTATCCCGGATTTAGAGAAGATTCTGAAACTCGGTGAACTCTTCGGTGTTACAACCGATTATTTGCTCAAGGATGAAATTGAGAACGAGGATTATACAGATGGTGTTTCGGATCCCGGAGTAAGGAAAATCTCGTTAGCAGAAGCGAATGAATATTTGGAGCTGCGAGAAAAAGCATCAAAGCGAATAGCCATAGCGACTATGCTGTGTATTGTTTCGATTTTCCCGTTGCTATTGCTCGGTGTTGCAAGTGAAATTCCGTCCCTGGGATGGTCAGAGGATGTGGCTTGCGGAATCGGTCTTGTAGCTATGTTCCCGATTATCACGATAGCAGTAGCAATCTTTATTCGTGT
>JAFWZH010000289.1 GCA_017522515.1 Clostridia bacterium | reverse complement strand
GATTGATCTTGATGTCCTGGAAGCTCTGAAAGCTCAAGGGAAAGGTTATCAGACTAGAATAAATTCTATTCTGCGTGAAGCTGTACTTTCACATCAGTAAAAACAAAACGCAACCTAGACTGTTCTAGATTGCGTTATTTCATTTTTTCTCGACCATTTATACGGATTATTGCAATCTGGAACACTCTAAGAACGGCCCATTCCTATATTCTTATCGTTAGTTTTTTCAAGAGTTTTCTGAGCTCTGTATGCTTTATATTCCTGGTCTTTAACCGGCTTTAATGTTTCTACAATTTTTTTAGTAAGTCTAAATGGCTCAAACTCTTTATCAATATCAAGAAGTCTGTTTCCGCCATCTTTCACCTGGTTCCAGACTCCTGAAAAATGATTCTGAATTACATTGCAGGTGCGGACATATTTTTCTTCCTGAAGGTCCTTTATAGCCGTATTCCAATAATTTACATCAGTTTTTATGCGGTTATAATCATTTTCCCATTTTGTGATCAACGAGTTCTGATGGACTCTATAGTCAAAGTAATCTCGATATGATTCTCCATCTGCTGCATAATATGTATGTCCGAAAATATTATGACTTTCCTTTTCAAGCGTAGGTTTTGAACCAAGACCATTAAGCTTCCTTTTATCCATATCCCTTTGTTTTACAAAAAGATCAATAATAGGTTTGCTCTGCATTTTTACCCATTTTGCCCTAGCCTTCATTTCTTCGCTTTTAAGAATTTTGCCATACTCTCCTACTGCATTATCAACATAAGAATATCGCTTTTCATAATTCTCCATGAACTTATTCCATTCAACCGGTGTCATATCAACAATTCTGTGATAAAGCTTAGTATCTTCAATTCTGAATTGCTTCTGTTCAGGAATGGCCGGTTTCTGTTCTACTTTCTGAGTCTGTTCAGCTTTCTTTTGTTCCTGAAGATTCTTAAGTTCAAGTTCTCGTTCATTTACAGTTTTCTCCTGGAACCTGAATACCTTGAATATTCTGAGTGGAGAATTTGCAATAATTTCTGCAGCCTTCTCTTTTATCTTTGTGAAAACTTCCTTTATTTTCTTTGCCCATTTAGCAAGACTAAAACCTGATACTTTCTCTCGAACATCTTCAAGATCACTCTGCTGCTTTTCATTCTCGGAATCAAAAACCTCATTTTCCTTGCGGTTATGGAACATTTCAATTTTTGAAACAACTAGAAGAGCATCATCTGTATGTTCGTATTCAAGTTCTGAATACATGGTCTGATCAATGACAATTTTGATTTCACTTTCTTTTTCATTGCCATATTTAATGTCCTCAAAGATTGCAAGTTTTTCAGCTTCTTTCTGAACAACTTTTCTACGAGGCTCAAGAACTTCGTTACGATACTTATTGAGATTTTCAAGAGTTTCAATTTCCATAATTTCTTTACGGATTTTCTCAATCTCCTGCTCTGTTCGTTCAGATTCTTCAATCTCTTTGATGAGACTATTACGTTCTTTAATGAGTTTCTGATATTCAGGATCATCCTTAAGAGTAGCTTCAAGTTCTTCCTCAGAAACATCCATTTTTGAAAAATCAATCTGTGCTTCTGGTTCAGGATCTCTTTCTGCAGACAAGCCGGCCACTCCTGAAAGAGTTTCTTCAAAATTGATTTCATTGTCTGACAACATAGGATCTTCTGCTGCAGCATTCTGTTCAAGTTCAGTTGTCTGAGAATTCACTTCTGCAGCTTTTGCATCTGCCTGGTTCTGTTCACTGCGATATTTTTTTCGCTTTGTTTCTTTGCCTTTCTTGGCCATTCTGTGAGCTTTTCCCATGTGCTGCTGAGCTTCACGGTCCAGTTCCTGGAACTTCTTTTCAAAACGTTCGATGCGTTTTTTGTTTGGTTTTTCCTTAGCTTCTTCTTCATCAAGCCAGAGGTCAACCTCTTCTCTTTGTTCAGGAAGAGTCTTTTCGCTTATATAAATCCATTCATCAGGATGTTCATCATAAAGTCTGTTCAAGACTTCCCTATGCAATTCATCCTGATTTTCATAGTCATTCTTTATTTCTTTTTCAATCTGATCATATTCTTCCTTATGTTTTTCAATGAAAATCTCATCAAACATAAGATTGTTTTCTTCTGCCCAGGATCTGCGGATTACTTCCTGCCAGTAGGTATGATCATTGGATTCACGGTCTTTAGTAGTCCATCCGGTTTTATCCATTTTTCGAGTTGGGATTAAAAGATGTGCATGGTCATTACTGTTTGAAGTTCCATCCTCTTCAACATGTCCGTGATGTTCCGAAACATCAACACTAAGTCCCCTGCTCGTCCAGTTTTTTTCAATCCATCTTTCAAGAACTTTTCTATTCTGTTCAGGAGTAAATTCTGACTGATAGGCTAAATCAATTGCCCTGGCAAATTGAGAGTTTTTTCTGTTTTCTTTTTCTTCAACAAGATTCCAGAATTCGCCGTAATCATCACGGCCCTTTTTGTCCTTTTGGACCTCTGCCCAGTCAGGATGATCTGCAGGCAGATAACGATGATTATAGACTGCCTTGTCCTTATGGTAAGTATGATTCCATTCAAGGCCAGTTGTTCGGTCATAGACACATGATCTTGTGTTGTAGGCACAAGCTGCAGTCGCATCTTTTCCGCCGGATCTTTTTACAATTTTTCCACAAAAATGATAAAGCATTTGAACCTCCACAAAAGATAAAAGTAGGTGTCGGGAGTCCGAGATTCCTGACGCAAGTTTCCAAAGAGGAAGGCTCTTTGGTCCAGAGGAGATTTTCAAGCGAAGCAGAACGGCGGCCGCAACAACCGGCCAGAGTGATGCTGAACGCAGAAAATCGTGAGGGTGGATAACCCTCTAGGGTCTTGGGAAATAACCCCAAGTCGCTGAAAGCCAGGCCATTTTGTCTGGAAAGTCCTTTTGGGGACTTGTAAGACTGAACCGGCTGGAAGCGAAATCTAGGCGCGTGGGAGTGAATTGCCAAGGGCAAGAGACCCCCACCAAAACCCCTTGCGGGTTTTGACTGAACAAACTATTTTAGGAAAGCAAAGCGAGACTAAAATAGTTTGTATCAGTGCGCCTTTATCTAATTTCATTAGCTAAAGGGTCTTTTATAATATACTAAGATATTTCTAAAACGGCAAGAAAACAGAATTGTTGTTCTTCATTTTTGCAAAGAAAAGCATTATATTATTAGTGATGGCAAAACTTACTGATGAACAAATTGACAAGCGGATTGAAGATTACAAACAAGAAACAAAGTTCCGTGAAGTCCAGAAAAAACGCAAGAATCTCAGAAAAGAACGGCTGCAGAAAGATGCAAAAAGAAAGGCCGAAAACAAAATAAAATATATTTTGGGTGGAATTATTTTAAGCATCTGGGGATATAAAAAAGTTTTCCAGTTGTTTGAAAAAACAAAAAGTCTCCGGCCGCAGGACCTGGAAGCGATCAATAAGTTCAAGGAACTATTTGCTGCAGAAATTGAAGCTCAGGATAAACTGATAGAACAAGCAAAAAAGGAGAATCAAAAAAATGCCGAAAGCAATTAAATATTACAGTGATGAAGAACTCGAACAGAAACTAAAGGAACTTGAAAATCTAAAAGCTCAGCGAGAAAAAGAAAAAAAGGAACTCCTGGACCGTGCAAAAATCGCCTACATGGATAAGCTCATCGCTGATAAAAAAAATGATTCTCAGTTCAATCAGGCAATGAATCAACGCATTGTAAAAATGATTGAAGGCCTGACTTCAAGAAAGGACAAAGAAACAAAAAAAGCCTTAGAAGAATTTCTAAAGCTTTTCCCAATTTCCAATAACTAAAAAAAATTATCTCTCGAACTTTTCTTGTTCCTCACGGATTCGAAATTTCTTTTTGGTTTCCCACGCAATTACATCATAAGAAAGCTCGTCATATTCCTTACGTTCTTCCGGAGTCAAACTTTCATGCAGAATAAAAGTCTTGTTATCAAGATCCTGAATGCGTCGTTTTTTTTCTGCAATCTCTCGTGGCGGCCGGCCGCCAAATTTTCCGTTTGCTTTTGAAGATACTGCTTTTTTGGGAGAAGCTTTTCCTCTGTTCTGATAAAGAATCTCATTTGCAGACTGCAGGGATACCATTTCTCTTGCAATAGCTTCTGCCTGATGGAAAAGCTGATCCAGTTTTTCACTATCCACATAGATCCGGCTCTTCCCTTTCGTCATATCATAAAGTGTCTCAAGTCTGGCCCTAAGCTGATCCGTTTCCTTTGCAAGATTCTCAATATGGCCGTCCATCATCTGTTTTACTGATTCCATAAATAAAATTGTAACCTATTTATATAGGTTTCTCAACATAAAAACAAATAAAGATCAGTTCAAAAAATGAACTGCAGAGTCCAAATTCTGAACTAAAACAGTTCAAAATTTGGACCCAATAATAATTTAAATAATAATATAAATAAGCTGCTGCAAAATCTAAAACATTAAATCTATATATTTAGGTTTCTCAGAAATAAAAATATGTCTGAAAATCAGACAAGGGGTGTCCGGAATTCAGACATACCCCCGTCCGAAAATCGGACCCAATAATATAGCTAATAATATATTTAAAAAGCAGCAACAGCAGCTCTTTTATTTATAACTTAAATATTTAGGTTTTTATGATGATTTTTCAGAACATGGTATAAATTTTTCATGAGGTATTTTTCTGTCATTTTGAAATCTGTTTGATATATCCTGGGGAAGTGTCCCCAGACCCCACCTGCCGCGGTGATGCTTTGCATTACTCTTGGCCTACATGATTATTTTTAGGATTTTTAAATTTCTTAGAAAACTTGAAAAGAAACTTCCATAACGTTCTTGAAGGCTCAGGTGGTGAATTAGGCAAATTCCGCTCCCTCGTACTAACTTCAAAATGACAAGTTAAGAAGCGTTCTGAGAGTTGAGAACATGCCAGAAGGATTTCATAACGTCCTCGTTAGGACAGTATGGAGCCATCAGGCGTCAATCACCTTACCCCCCTTCGTGATTGGCAGACATAACTTTATCGGCTAAGGTTTAGCCGCAATGCTCAGCGCTTTATGCCGTTCTCCGCACGCTGTTAAGAAACTAGATTGGATCCAGGTAGCGTAAGGGATACTCCTCGCCTTGTCGTTAGGATCAAATACATACTTTTAAGATTTCTGTCAGACCAGGTCCCACCCTGCCCTGCTAATTCCACCACCCATCGCATTGTTCCCCTCTGTGGATGTTCTGAAGCTCGTTTCCCCGACGGTCTGATGTGGATAAGAAACTTGCAGCTGCTTCTTATAGCGTTTTCTGCAGCCTTTCTGTCAGTCTCGTTTCGCTATTACGGATTCCCCTGGCAGAAAATCATTGCAGACATAATAGCAAACGAGTTTTTTGAAAAAATTGAAAAGTTTTGCTTAATAGGTTTTAAACGTTTTAAAGGTATTAGGAATTTTAGAAAATTCTAAATCCTTATAAGACAAGGACTTACGAGGGGTAAATTTATTTTTTGCGCATTAGGTTAGGTCCGTTTGCGCATTAGGTTGGGTCTTTTTGCGCATTAGGTTGGGTCTTTTTGCGCATTAGGTTGGCTCCTTTTTTGACTTTTTTTTCCTTCTTTGCATCGATTTTTTCTTTTCTCAATTTCATAATATCATCAGGATAATCAGCCATTTCATATTTGATGTAGCATTCCTTTAATGCTGCATAGCCATATCCCTGAATCTGCTCGTCTGTAAGCGGACTTCGTTTTTTATTACACCATTCCCAATCCTGCAGAATTTTCATGTCCTTTAAGTAATCCATTGTTTTTTCCAATGGCTCAATAATTCGGTCATAATAATGGCGGTTTGTCTGTCTTACAGTCTCAAAAGAAGGTATATCTGATACAGATTCCAGGAGCTTTTCAAGACTGATCAAACCTTTATTGGATTTCCAATAATTCTCGCTATACATTACCGACAGTTTATTTGTTACAGATAATGCATTTGGGTAACGCATTACATCAATTCCAAAGGCTCTGTTTGGGAAATATGTAATGTAGTTGCGTTCCACAAGATATTTAACCAAGTCATAGTTCAAAATAAAGAAGTAATTCTTAGATCTTTTTATAAGACTTTGCTCAGTTCCTTTTCCTGAAAATATTTCCAATGAGTATTTTTTTACAGTTTGGTCCTTCGGATTAAACTCCTCAAAATCCAATGTGATATTTTTAAGAGTCTCGTAATACTCTTTCAATCTCTGAACGGCCTTCTTACGATCAGGAACACCGAAAGAAGAAATAAAATCATCAAGATCAAGATAAACTTCCCTACTCTCTTTGTTTTCAATCTCTGAAACATTAGTTTTTACGCTAATATCCTTTGTGTATTTACATAGGATGTTGTAGAAAAATAAAATCGATTTTCCCAGGCTAGAAGAATTATCAAATTCCTTTACGGTAACTTTTACATCTTCACTTGTGAAAAGCTCTCCTTCGTTTACTTCTGGATGATAAGTAAACTGTGCAGTAATGGCCCTGCTCGATGTTGGAATCTTTGCAAGCTCATTAGTTCCTTTAGCGTTAAGCATTGCATTATAATTCTCATCTTCTTTGGTTGGAGGAATAACAATACCGTCTTGTCCTACACTAATATTTTTCTTTGACATTTATCCCCCACTTGTTTTTGCCATCTCTCTCAGGATATTTGAAATTTCCGTATTTAGTTCCATCCGGTCTCATATAAGCAAGTTGCCAATCAGGATTATCAAATAATTCAAATTCCATCAGGTTATTCAATATTACTTCGTAATTGCTGCACCAGGTCAAAATCAGAGAATCAAGATGACTCAAAATTGCAACTTTTTCAGTAAGCTTCAACATTTCAGGATCAAGCCGCCATTCGTTCAAGTCTATTTTTCTAAAACAATTGATTGTGTTTTGGGATGCCGTGTATTTTTCCAGTTTGTCTACAAGATTATTAAAATAAGCCAGTTTTTCTTGAAGCTCTGTCATATCAAACATGTAGCATTTCATAAATGGCAAATGATAGGCTTTCATCAATATAGCAATTAAACTATTTACAGCCATCAAACCTCTTACTGCCTGATGACATAAAGCATAATTACATTTTATCCCTTCAATATTTTCTGGGACATTGTAAAAATTCTTGAATGTCAGCAGATCCGTTGCATCCATATTTTTATTACGTTCTAATGTTTTTTCGGCTCTGATAATTTCCTCTAGCGACAATTCGATACCAAGAAACCAACGAAAAAAAGCATAATTATAACTTTTTGCCTGCTTTGACAGATTTGTAATAAGGTTTCCAATCTGTGTCATATAATAAAAATCATCATATTCCGGTTTTGTGAGTTCATTGCTTTTTCTTGTAATCTCTGCGGTGCTTACTCCTTTAGTTGCCTTTCCAGATTGAACGGCCGCGAGCATTTTTAATAATTTTATTCCTAATTCTTCACCGGTCATAATTCAAAAAATCCCTTAAAACGAGCTTCTGCGTCTTAGACGTAAATTACTCTATTTCTTCTGAATTCCCTCTAAAAAGGGCCTTCTAGGGCCTCTAACGGCCTATTTATCGACCTACTCTAGCCGACAAAGTTTTTCTAAAACCCGATTCCCTGATCTCAATATTTCCGTCTGCTATTTCAGACAGAATATAATCAAAAGTCATTCTTGAACCCTGAGCAAATGAATATCCGGCACCACCGAAAACTTTTTTTAGTTCTTCATACATAGACTTACTCATGTTGAAGTTTACGGCCTGTGTCTCATTATTCCGTTCTTTTTTTGTCTGAGTTTCTTTTACTTCAGTCATGTCCTGAACAACAGTAAGTGTATTCTTTAAAGCTTCTGTTGCAGCTTCATTCATTACGTCTTTATTTGATTTTATAGTTCCTTTAGCCATACATAACCTCGTTTCTTTATTTTTCAATATCAGCAACTATCTGATTCAATGCTTCCTGTGTTTCAGGCTTCATTCCCAATTCCTGCAAGGCAACACACTGTAATTCAGCTTTCTTAAAACCTTGTTCCATCGGAACCAAATATTTTTTGCTTTCCAAAGCCATGATTCCTGGCAGTAAGGCTTTCTGCACAGCTTTGCTTTTCTCATACTGATTAAAAATAATTTTGTCGCAGATAGGAGTCTCTTTTCTTCCACGCAATTCCTTTAAATCGATGTAAAAGTTTACCATTCCATCAAGTGATGACTTTGCGATCTGCAGAACCGGGAGAACTTCATCCGATGCCTTTATATATTTTTGAGTTGCTTTTGAGAGTGAGGGTGGTGTATCGAAAACAAGATAATCAAAACCTAATTTCTGAGCATCCTCAACAAGATAATCCACAACATCATTTCTTTTTTCATCAAGAACACCTGAAGTGTTCCACTCAAACAACCGGCCATTTGCAAGTCTATCCTTTGATGGGATTATGTAGAGGTTATCGTAGTTTGTTTTATAAATACAATTTTCAAGGCCAATCGAATCGTTATACAAAAAATCAGCAAGTTCATTTTCAATGGTTCGCTTATTCAAAAACTGCTTTGTAAGGTTAGCCTGAAAATCTGTATCAACCATCAAAACTTTTTTTCCCTTGATCACAAATTCTACAGAAATTGCTCCTGCCAGAGATGTTTTTCCAACACCACCTTTGTTATTGTAAATGCAGATTGTTTTCATACCCTCAGAATTTCCTTTTTTACAAAATAAAATTTAATAGTATCTTAATAGTAACATACTATTTATTTAATTGCAATTATAATATATTATTACTATCGTCTTTAATAGTGTTAATAGTATTTTAATAGTAATTTACTATTAAAATACTATTGCAAAAATACAGACGCAAATAACGGGCTTTTAAGAGGGGTTTTTAAATAAAATCGACAAATTACTCGACCGATGCATTTTGAAGCGATTCTGGGCCGTTTTTGAGTTTCCGCAGCATCTCTCCTATATACAAACACAGTCTCCTATTTTCAATGACAAAATAGGAGACTTGCCGTTTCTACTGCAGAGTTAATTCTAAAAATGCTAAAGCTTGCCGTAAAAAATAAAACTGCCAACATACCGAATGAAATATAGCCAAATCACCGAATAACCGCTTGCTTAAGGAAAATAATTTCCAAAATCTCCTATTGTTAATACCACGCTCCTACTTTTTATGCTATAATAGGAGAGATAGGAGAATAATAGGGGAATGCGAACTTTTGATTATTCAAAGCTGAACTGCACCATTGATAATGAAATTATGGGCTACATTGCCAAAATCCATGAATTCAAAGGCAGGCAGCAGCTATTCATTAGCCAGAAAAAAGAAAAATTGGAAAAACTGGTTGAAATAGCAAAGATCCAGAGTACAGAAAGCTCTAATAAAATCGAAGGTATAGTTTCCACAAATACTCGAATCAAACAATTAGTCCAGGAAAAAACTACTCCAAAAAACAGAGATGAAAAAGAAATCATGGGCTATCGTGATGTTCTTAATATAATTCACGAAAATTTTGAATACATTCCCATCACCCCTAGCTACATTCTGCAACTACATAAATATCTTTATCAGTATTCAAATCCTGATTTTGGAGGAAAGTTCAAAAATACTCAG
>JAFWZH010000034.1 GCA_017522515.1 Clostridia bacterium | reverse complement strand
TGTATCTCTGTCAGTAATTTTTCCGTGATCTGCGACATTGTGGCAAACAACGGTGCGATTACCTTTGCCTATGAACCTATCTCCCGATGCCGTGACGACCTTGCCACCTTCTCTGTTGCTGATATGCAGATCAGCGGCGAGTTTAACTTTGTGTATTGCAATGAGCGTGTTGCAAAGGAGAAAATAAACTTGCTTTTCTCCAGCTAGGAGCTATTCTTCAAGACACAAACATTTATAAAAACAAAAAAGGGGCAGACTTTACGAAATTAATCGTAAAATCTGCCCTTGATATCTGTTGAATTTAGTTCAAGTCCTCCCCGAAAGCCGTTTTTGGCTTAGGATATCTACACAGTTTCACTTGAAAAAATGGGATAAAAAAATCCAGTAACCGCCCAGGTTACTGGATTTCTTGCGCCGATATCTAAATCGGTTCGCATTGTTGAGTAGAGGTGCCGAAAAAGATGCACACGATTTTATAATAAAAATGCTTTTCGACCAAAGGGAGAAAGGCTACCTTTTCTTTTTGTGTTGTACCGCCAATTTAGATGCCACGGCAAAAAAGTCAATAAAATCAAGGGCTTTCGGCTATCTAAGGCAATTTCATGTGCATCCAAAATAGATGCCGGCATCAATTGTTTATTGGATAATAGCGATTTATATACTCGGAGATATCATAATTGCTATCATGCCGGCATTCCTCAATCATATCACATGTCAACCACCGATGCTTCGCCAATGCTCTAACTGCATATTCACGACAACAAGAGCAGAGAGTTGTTTCATAAATGTAGACGAAAAATTCTTTTGGCAATTTGATTCCTTGATCACAAACTTTCAATATTTTTGAACCAATAGAGTGCCAATCAGATTCATTATTATAATTGACCTTGATTTTGCCAAGCTCCGACAATAACAATGCTTTGTCGTCAGACGTATAATTGCATAGCAACATTTGAATTGCTTGTGCCTTGTATTTGCCTGTTGCTAAAAGCTTTAAGGCATACTCTCGAACCTCGCAACTTTGGCAACCCGTCAAAACATCAAATGATACCTCACGGAGTCTTTCGTGTGAGGACTTAGAATATTCAATAATAGTTTCATGCGAAAGCGGAAAGCTCTTGTCAAGGAAAGCAAACGTGGAAAGCATTTCAGCTTTTTTATCAGGATTTTGCTCGGCAATAACTTCTTGCGCAAGCTTTAACTTTTCTTCTTCACTTGCCCGACGTAAAAATCTTACTCTTGAAGACGGCTTCAATGATCCTGTAATGTCAACTTCGTTCTTTATGTCTTCCGCGCAGAGAATTTCTATCGGCGACCTGACAATGTTCTTTGTTTCTTCGATTGCCTTCAAATAATTATCGTAGAAGCAAGCAATATTATCTGATTTTTTTGCTTCTCGTTTCAATAGAATATGAAGCCTTTTTTCTCCAATTCCATCATCCATACTTGAGCAGAACCAATCGAAATCACTTCCGCTATAATGAGGATTTTTCTTGAACAACATTCCCATATCAGCGGCGATTTTCAATAAAGTATCGGTACCGCCAAGAGAACTAAGTGTAATACAAATGCGCTCAAAATTATCACGCTCAAAGTCATAACTAATGAATCTTCTTTTGTTCAACAACACAGACAACAGATAATCATATTTTTGTATCAAGGCAAGCTCTGCACATTTATTTCCGTTTTCTGCAAATCTGTGTAAAAGCTCTGTAAAATGAGAGAACAACCAATCCGACCTGCGTGGGATTTTTTCAAAAGCTTCGATACAAGGCAAGAGAAAATAATCTTCGTCGTTAAAATAAGTTGTCAGCTCATAAATATAAGACGCGCGGGTGCCTTCGCATTGTGTGTCATATGACAAATTGTGCAAGCATCCCCATAACACGATTTCTTT
>JAFWZH010000288.1 GCA_017522515.1 Clostridia bacterium | reverse complement strand
GAATCATCATTTACAGATAAACAAGAAGAGGTTGCTGATGTTAATATGGATGGCACCATTGACTCATCGGATGCATCGGTGATACTTTCTTATTACGCATATCTATCTACAGGCGGAACGCTATCTATGGAGGATTATCTTAATCCACCGACAGAAAAAGGTTTTGATATTAAGGATTATCCAGTATACGGCTTACAACTTTCAACTATTAAACAATCAGCTTCTGATTTTGATAATTGTATGGAAAACGAATTGTGTATTCTGTATTCCTATAAAGATCCTGCAATAAAGTTTGCATTGGTTGATCTTAATAGTGATGAATCACCTGAACTAATTGTTACGTCAGGTGAGTTGGGCAGCGGTTCCTCCATAATAGCTGAGGTGTATACATTAATAGATAATAGTCTTGTAAAGTTGTGTCAATCTGGAGAGCGTTTATGGTATTATATGTGTGAAGATAATGTTATTGCATCTTCAAGTGTTATGGGACAGGGCTATGGATATTGTTATTACAATTACCAAATGAATTCTGAACTGAATTTAATTGAATATGTTTCCCATGATTATACAACAGGAAAAAAGGTTATCAAACATAGCAGCGGAAAAATACTTACTGAGGAAGAAGCTGCTGAAATACAAGAAAAGTATGTTGAAATTGCTTTGGAGTTAATAGAATTATAAAACACGTAACAAATCCCCTCGAATCGAGGGGATTTGTTTATAATTATTAACGAAAGACAACTCGATTAATTTCATTTTGCTTAATTATGAAAAAAATTTTATTTCGACTTGATAAGCATCTCATAAGTAACGCCGTATTTCTCGGCTATATCCTTTGCGTATGATAGCCCCTCGGGTGAAGCAACTTCTACCTTGAACGAACGTTTTCCGTTATCGTTTTTCATAATAAGCGATGAAGCTTTTACACTTTCGCTTTCCATATTTATTTCGTCCACATCTGCGGCAAGCTTGTGCATATGAGTGTTATATATCACTCTAACCTGTTTTTTCAAAAGAGCCTTTACAGAGTCTTTGGCTATATAAAAGCCTTCTTCAAATGAAGTGGTTGAAAAAGTTTCATTAAGGAGTAATAGGCTGTCACTTGTACATTCGGAGTATATGGATTTAAATCTCACGCATTCCTCACCAAGTCTGCCGAGATCCATTGTCTTATCCTCATCAGCAGGAAAATGGGTATAGATACAGTCTACAGGCTTATATACAAATGACGATGCAGGCACAAATATTCCGCCTTGTGCAAGTACAAACATAAGACCTACCGTCTGTGTAATAGTTGTCTTGCCGCCTCTGTTAGCACCAGTAAGAATATAGATAGTGTGATCATTATCAAAGCTGAGATCGTTGTATACTATATCTTCGCTGCTTCGCAGATTCATTGCAAGCTTTAAGTTATACAAATCTTTTGCATCCATAGATACACTTTCATCATCTGTAAGTTGAGCCTTGCAGAATTTAAAGCCTTTTTCCATATATTTGCTTATATACTCAGCAAATCGGATATAATACATAAACTCAGGAATTATCTGAGAAATATTAACAATAGCAATATCTGAATATCTGGTAAGGGTATCACGCAGCTTTTTAATAAGAGAATCCAGCATTTTATTTATTACCTTATCAAGATAAAATGTGGAATTAGCAATTCCGTCGCCGTCAGGAGTTTTAACAACCGTTGATCTTATTCTTCCGTCAACAAAAGGAGTATTTCTTAGAGCCATATATGCTCCTGCATTCTCAATAAATTTGCCTACGCTGTGATCGTTGTTTTTATCTATCTGATGATAGTGCATATCACCGTCCCACTCAGAACCATCATGAAGCTTATTCTTTGAGGTTATGGCATCAGCAAAATTGCTTACGATATTTGACTTTTTGAAAGGCTTGTTATTTACGGACACAAGACCCATGCTGACAGCTTCAAATCTCTCGTTGACGTTTATACCAAGAGTAACACTCTGTATACCTGATGCTTTGCTTTTTAGCTCTGCAATATCCTTTTTCATTTCTGCAAAGCAGGCTTCCTCATAAAGCTCATCAATATGCTTTTTAAAGTTCAGAAGACCTTCTGATTTAATATTTGCGTTTGAAAGACATTCTCTCATAGCTTCAACGCACTTTATATAATCATTAAGCTCATCAAGTCTGTGCATAAGATGCCAGAAACCAAGTTTTTCGTCTGTTTCGATATGTGAACCGGTAAAATTCCTTATAAATTCTATTTTTTCAAAAAGCTCTGACATCTGCTTTCTGAGATCTGGAAGAAATAATATATCCACAAACACTTTTTGTCTGTAAACGGCAACTCTTGGATCAGAAGTCATATTTGATATAATACTCATTATGAGATTTTGCTCTTTACTGTCAGAAGTAAGCTCACGGCAAATAAAATCAAGTCCGAGGTCATGGCAGGCTGAATCGGAAAGCTGTTTGTATTTTGTATCTTCATAATAGGGGAAAAGAATGCTAAAGCGACTATTTTCTTTCATTTTGTAAAAAGCTCCTTTTTATTTATATTACCGGATTTTATTATAATAGGATAACAACTATCCTGACAACCCTCTATGACTGTATTATAGCAAATTAACAATAAGAAGTCAACTGAAATTATTGATGTTCCATTCAAAAAAACAATATATATTTCAAATTCCTATTTTTTCGATTCTCCGTATATATATTATTATCATGATACCCTGATCGTGGTAATCTTATATAGAAAGGAGAAATTAAAAATGTTCAACAACAACCGCTATCTGACTTGTGGCATAGATTCAACGATACCGCTTGAATTGCAGTTATTCCTGTGGAATTGCGTTGATGAACTGCCAACTGAAAGGGATTATTTGCAGGTATTCAAGCTTGAGTCATTTGGAGAAATGCAAAGAATAACCCACACATCAGAAAATCCCGAACACAAAATGGAATATATTATTCCGTCAGAAAAGCCGATTGCCGAAAAGATTTATATAATCGACGACGGCGACCACTCAACAATGCTGCTTGCAGAAGAATATT
>JAFWZH010000287.1 GCA_017522515.1 Clostridia bacterium | reverse complement strand
ATTCTTTGGCTTATCTTCCTTGCAAAAATCTCCCATCCAGGCATAATTGAAAAATTCTTTCAATACATCAGTGTGTTTCGCTATTTGATCGACGATTGCAACAGCTCTTTCTTCCGGGTACCCAAACTCTTTTTGAACAAACCAATAAAGCAGTTCTTGTCTCGCGCCGATTTTGCTTTTGCATTGTGCGCCTAAATACGTTATTCTAAAACTTTTTTTTATGTACTCAACTGCAGCAGATTCTGTTTCAAATGTTTTTAAATGACAAACATATCCTCGTTCGTCATCTGTCTCTGCATATTTCCACTTTTGTCCATCAAAAATGAGAGTCCAAACATAAAGTCTATTTCGCCATTCGCCATCCACATACAATTGCCAAACATTTGCGTCATCTGCCTCTATGTAATCGAGCAGCCCTCTTTTGGGTATTGAGTAATACCACTCTAACAGTTCTTTTTTCGTCATCGTCTTCGCCATCGCCATTACCTCGCTTAATATTGATCTTTAGGCACTTCTTTAATCATTCCGATTTTTTCCAATTCTGTCATGTTAAGCGGCATATCATATGCTACATCTCCCTGAGAGAATCTTTTCCTATATTATATCATACTCCACCGCAAATTTCAATAGATTAGAGGTTAAAGATTAGGTGTATTCCACCCCAATCCGTTACTTCATCATATCAAGAAAGAGAATATAGGTTTGATTGAAGTCATGGGACTTGCCGTACTTCCTGCAAGACTTGCAAAGGAAATTTCATTGCTGGAAGATGCAATGCTGAATGACGAGAATCTCTATGCCTGTCCCGAACTCACACACCATGCAGAATGGGCGGAGGAGATTCTGAAATGTTATTCTGATTTCTGTAAGGAAAATGCAAGAGTGATTTTGGAACAGGAGATTGGTAAGGTGGTCCTCGAAGTGCTTGAGGATGCCGGGGTGTTCAAGAGAAATGATGAGGGAAAGAATGCTTTCACAAAATTTATAAAAACGATATAGTATTAGTCATATTATTTAACGGCAGCCCAATTTCGGGCTGCCGTTGTTTGTTATGCAAATATTAAGGACTATCAACCACATCTGCATATTCATCTAATATGTAACCTGAATAGGCAGATGCTTGCCGTTCATAACCAATTTCAGTTAGCTTTATATTATTTATCCACTGAAAATAATGTGTCAGTTCGTGTGAAATAGTTTCTAATATTAAGGCTAAAGCTTCATCACGTCCATATTTCTCCAGGTCCGTCAAATAATTTCCTGTTGCTATTCGTATATATGGTTCATCATCTCTGTTATCAGGCTGAAAAAAAGTTCCACAAACAAAATCGCCATCACAACACTTAAGGGCATATCTATGTCATTCTTGTTGTCACCAAACATAATCAATTTTACAATCAAATAGTTTCAACAATCATTTTCCTCATTTTAATCATATCAAAAACATCAATAATGCCGTCATTGTACAAATCCCCTGCCTGCCAATCTGTTAGTGTTCCTGCACCAAGTAGAAATTTTTCAAGCATTACAAGGTCAGCTATGGTAAATTGGCTGTCTGCATTTACATCGCCTTTGATAAAATTTGATTTTAGACGGATATTATTTTCTTTCGCAT
>JAFWZH010000286.1 GCA_017522515.1 Clostridia bacterium | reverse complement strand
CTTGAATATATTTTATTTAATAGTTGTAATAAATTTAATAAATAAAATGAGAGTATTGCAGCTGAAAAAAATAACCGCCCTTTTTTATTCAGGGCGGTGTGTACATTAGACTTCGTGATAATGGCGTATTATCATACTTTTCCCTCCAATCTAAATTATGCAAAACAGCCGCTTCCGAGAAAGTGGCTGTTCAATGTGCTATCGTCATAGCACAATAATTATATATAATTGAAAAAATTAAAAGTATCAAATAAAAAACAGTTCCAGAAATAACAAGTAGAAAGAGAAAAATATCTAAAAATACAATAAAACATCATAAAAATTATTCTATATATGATTAAAACTGGAACAATAAATCGAAAAATGATAGACAAAGATGTATATCTCAGTACAGATGGTATGTCGTCATCAGTGTCATATGTGATGAATACGGAACATTTATGAATTAAACATATTAAACATTAGTATCGTGTACCATGTGCCAGGTTTTTGAAAAACTTTTAAACATAAAGAATATTCCTCGAATCATTCTTGAAATACTGTTATTTTTTAACCTGACACATGGCACATTGAAAAATAACACTTTACCAACATAGATGTAAATCCTGTAAATAATGGATTTAATAAAATCAATGGAGGTAATAAAAATGATAATTAAAAATGAAAATAATTTTGATTCAAACGGGGTTGTAAGAATGCCGATGTTTGAAAGGGTAGAACCGTCTTATGAAAGTATGGGGAGTTTAACGAATGTAAATCCTGCACCACAGGTATATGCTGTGTCACCTATGCAGTCATGTAATACGATGATGTATCAGCCGAGACAAAACAGGGCATGCTATCAGACAAATAATTCCGCACCGCAGGAAGTTGTTTCCATGTTCTGCAATGGGATTTGTCATTGCGTAAAAGAACTGAATGAAATTGTTTCTTCAAATGATGAGAGTGCACTTGTAAGGATAATTACGCTGCTTATAACTCAGGATCTCAAGTTGATTGTCAGACATCAGAGGTGGTTTTATGCCTATAACGGAAAAATATATCTGATGTATAGTTCCATGAAAAATCTGGCTCCTTTTTTGAGAGAGCTTTGCGAGAATATCAGCCGTTATGTGACGAATTTCGTTTGTGATGCGGGCTTTATTGAATCCCTTATAAAGGAAATAAATCAGATTGCTCCCTACGTAGAAGTGCCTTATGATATCGGAAGATATATCGTATTCAATAATTGCATATTAGATACTGCAACAATGCAGGCTATGCCCTTCACTTCGGGACTGTTTGCGACATCAATGGTAAATGTGAATTGGAATCCCTATGCATTTGAGTCACCTGTATTTGACAGTATAATTGCAATGTATACGCAGAGCGATGAAGTTCTGGCTGCACGTCTGAAAGAAGTTCTTGGTGTATGTCTTACCAATGATACAGTGAAATCCATTTTCTGCTTTGAGGGAATAACTAATTCAGGTAATTCCTTTATTGTCAATTATATAACAAGCTTGCTTAATCAGGAAGCTGTGGTAAGTATGGCACCCGATGAATTCAAGGGTAATTTTGCCAATGTAAAAGTGTTTAATAAGAGTATCTGTATGTGTCTTGATATGCCAAGTACAACGCTTGATGCTAAATCGACATCAATGCTGAAACAGATTTCAGGTGGAGATATGATAGGTGCAGAGGTGAAATTTCAGAACGGAAATATATGTTTCAGAAGCAGGGCTCATCTTGTATTGGGTTCGAACTTTGATATAGTCCCGGCTTATGGTGATATTGCATTCCGGGCAAGAAAGGTCGTGATTCCCTTTACCCATAGAATCACAGCCGAAAACATTCAGCCCGATGAATTGAGAATGATGCTTGAACCCGAAAAGGAAGCAATAGTGAATAAGCTGATAAGGGCATATCTTTCATTGAGAGCCAATGGATATGTGTTCAGCGGAACAGGAATGTGGTATGACAATTATGTTCCTCCTGTAGCATCTCAAATGAGCCATGAGGAAAGTATCAGTGCATTT
>JAFWZH010000285.1 GCA_017522515.1 Clostridia bacterium | reverse complement strand
GTATAGTAATAAGGTTTTATTAGCGATACTTAATTCTAAGCTATTAAATTACTACTACAATAAAAAACTAATAACTAACGCTGATGTCTTTCCGTACATTAAAGGTGTACATTTGAAGATGTTCCCATTACCACACCTTAGAGATGGGATTGAATCCGAATTGTCTGACTTAGTTGATTCGATTATTCAACACAAAAAACAAAATATTGACACTTCAGTAATATGTAATAAAATTGATGTACTTGTATATCAACTATATGGACTAACCGATGCCGAAATAAAAATCATTGAACAAAGCATCTAAACACGACAATAGCCTGCTTGTGCAGGCTATTGTCGTACTCTCTCTTATATGACAAATGTATTTTTAAGGTTTGATAAACCCAATAAATCCATAAGCTTAGTTATATAATCCTTTTGTTCATCTTCTAGTGAATTTCCTTTCTGTTGAAACTTTTCAGCCGTTTCTTTTAATTTTTTATATGGCCCAGCAATCCAAGCAGATTCTTCTGAAAAACAAAAATAATCCCAATCAGCTTCAAAGCAATCTAAAATATCTTTTATCGATTCTTTATCTTTTGCTATTTTTATTACATATTCTTCCAAAATATCAAATTGATCTGGTTCATTAAAATGGATATTTCGATAATTTGTTGTTTCTCTTAAATCCATCATCCATTCGTAAAATATCTTACCATCTATTTCATTGGAGCACAGATAGTCAGAATCTCTAAAATGGTCAACATAATAGTTTATTGTACCCTTATGATCTGTATTATATTCTCTTGAATTCTTTTTGCTTGGGTACTGATTTTCTAATATCTTTAATAGATATAATCCATTATACCTAATTATTGTGTAGTCATTTGATGCGAGAAGAGCACGTAAACTATAATAGGTCGAATAATATAATTCAATACAAGCCCAAGAAACACTATTGTTTCTCAATGATAATAAGCCTTGAAAGAAAGACACCAATGCATTATAATAAAATCCGATACCATCATATATTATGTTACTCTTTAACTCAGCTTCCTGTTCTGAAGACAGGCACAAAGTTTCGAATTTATATTTACTATTAGCTGGTAATTTCGACTGTTCATCAGAAATTAATCTTTCACAAATTAATTGTGTTTTTCTTTTATCAAAACTTATAGCCATCTTCTGTCGGTAAATCTTGATTTATTGACTCTTCCAAAAATTCCGCAATAGCTTTGCGTTGGCTCTTTCCATCCTTGTTCTTGATGTCACTTCTCTGCAATAGCGTCGCATCTAATTTTAATTGCTTAACAAAAGATTCAAGAGTAAAATCTTTTTCCGCAGCGCATTTGGCTATTAGAACTCTATTTAAAACCTCTATAGCAGCAACAAAACCAGCATTAGTGAAAAATGGATTTATTGTTTTATTATACCATATATGTGAGTTTTCATATGCTGTTTTTAAAGCATTGAAATAATTGAATATAACATTGATCTGATTTTCTAGATTGGTTATTTTATATTTATTAAATATTCCTTCTGGCTCTAACAATGGCTTTATCGAATTTACAATTGTTGACAAATCAATAAAACCAGCGCCTCTAGGTTGCCCAGGGAACTTAACTATACCTTTATAAGGTGACAACGAATTATTTTGTAATTCTGATGCAATATCTTTAGCCCTAACAATGGGAATATTTTTATCATCCTTGTTAATCTCTCCAAAAAGGTCATATATAAGACTAGGGGGTACGGGTCTTTGTTCTGTATTGATGTTCAGAAATATCTTTGCAGCATCGTCCGTTTTTAATCGATCTGTCATAATTACAATAATATTTCTATCTCCCACAGAGGCATCTTTTTCCATAGCTCTACTTAAACCAGCCAATCTATGTTGACCATCTAAAACTTGTGCTGATGCGCCTACAATAGGTATGTTTAATTCGGTTTTGTCGTTATTAAACTGTAATAAGTTATCTTCATTTGTCCAATTAAAGAAAAATGGAGAGTAAAATATATTGCCCTTTAAAACAAAATCTTCGATAGAACGTAACCTAACAGTACTTAAAACTCTTTGAACAGCGCCAGATTCTTTATCTTTTCCTCTTACTGCTACATATGTTAACAAAACAGCATCCTTAACCTTTAAACTAAATATGTTTGCAGTAATATTTCCCATCATTATTGGGAGGTTCTGTACTTTAATATAATCAGCCATAATTGATATTGGTTTTATTTGGAATAAATTAAATATTTATTTTAATTAAGTAGCAATTATCTATTTATATAATGATCTCTATCTATTTAAGCTCGCGTTTATTTAGACGAGTTCTAGATTTTTCATCAATCAATTGGGGGTATTCCTTGATAAATACTTCGTTAACATCTGCAGACTTAATATTCAGAGAATCTGACAAATATGATAACTTTTTCTTATTTTCTGAAATAAGTTCACTCCATTCCATAATGTATAGCTTTATATCTGTTCCATCATCTGTATAATCAGAATACAAGAATGGATCTGTTTCTGGATTACGTGAACGAGCCCCTTTTAATTTAATCTTTGCGTTCTGAGTTAATCTAGAAGATATTAGAATGATTTTATAACAGACTTTATCTTTAGGGAAAGCCGCTGATGCAACAATGTCATTTCGATATTTTTCTATTTGTAAGATTTCCTTATCTGAGATTGCGCATGCAGGAGCCTTTAATTCTACAATTAGTACCTCTTCCCTGCCATTACCTAATTTCTTCTTATTGTAGAAGAACAAATCAGTAATATCTTTATCTTGCAATTGCATCTCTTTTATGAGATTCCCTTCTTCTTCTGTTGGTATATAAGAAAGATATTTTGTGTGCAACTCTTCTAAATTCTTTTCCAAGCTTTTGTCGGACCAAAGTTTGGTACTTTCTCCATATTCTTCACCAAAAATCCATAATTGTTTTTCTACAATTTTATGTAATTGACTTCTTTCTTTTAGCCATTTTGATATTTCTCCATAACAAAGCTCATGTAAGAAATCCAAGAACTGTTGATGTTTCGCTACCGAGGATGAAAAACTAATTACATCGTCAAGGTCTGTGATTTCAATTAATTCACAGAATTGTCTACGGCTATTATCACTAAGACGAACAACCTTATTAACAAGAAATTCTGTATCTCCATTTTGTATTATTTTTTTAACCATTGGATATATAGTTTTTCTTGCAGGATTATTGTTCTCAATCAGTTTTTGCTCCATTTCTAACAAATAAGCTGTATGATTAAAAACGTTGACTTCCAATGTAGGACGATCTTCTACCTTTAAATTTTCATACGGGTAATTAGGGTCTTTATATAAATTTTCAACAAAACTTTTATACTTGACATTGCTCTCTCTAAAGAAACAATCAATTTGTTCCTTAATGAGTTCTTGCATTGCTTTGGCATTTTGCTCTCCAAGATCGATCAACTCAAAATTTGACATCATATCACGAGTTATAATGTCGGAATCAACCATAATATACCAAGCACCTGCGTCTGACGTATGCCATGGACTTGCATAATGATATTTTGCAATAGATGTCATTACACCTCCGTTGTTGATTTGAAAAAAGACACTAATATCTTTTTCTTTTAGGTTAACTTTATAGAAATGGAGATTTACATTATAATCATTACCTTGTACATCGGTAAATATTGCAGTTTTGATACAAGGTGTACCTATACAAAACTGTTCACGAGATAATTCGTCACCATTAACTATAAATCTAATATTTCCTTCAAATATATTGAAAGGATAGGATTCAAAAAGGGCCTGTTTAAAATTAGGTAAAGAATCAAATTCACAACTTAGTTTATTCTTCTTTTTTGTTGTCTGCTCATATTGATACAGATTACTAATTGCAACCGCATAATATGTTTTAATATATTCTGTAGATTCTGAAGTATTACAAGGTATTTCTAGTTCTTGCAACTCGCCATTCTGAAACAAGGAGGTCTCAAGAACTATGGATGTAGTTGTATATTTTTTTGCTTCTGCTTCGTATCCTACGGTGTTAATAGACATAGTTCGACCTATTTGTAATGCACCGAATCTACCTATACCTAGTCCTCCAGCTTTGTTGTCAGTAGCAACTTTCATTATTCTTTCATGAAATTGAGAAAATGGGATACCATCTCCATCATCTATGACTTGAATGGAATCAATAGGATGAAAATTTATTGAATCTTCATCACAATCAGTTGGAAGTAAATTAATCTCAATCCTTTTTGCATTTGCTTGAATGGAGTTATTTATTAGTTCCTTCAAAGCAACAAATGTTGATTTATATTGTGTCAGTACATCCTTTAGGAGACGTGGATGCGTTGACATATGCATCATTACATTTTTCATATATGTACGACTACTTATTATATTTTGTAATATTTAAAATACCGAATGTAATATTCTTATTCTCATTTTCAAAGAAAAGTATTTGCAGAACAATAATCCAACTATTGTTTCAAACATCCTATCGGAACTATGTAAATTCCATCCTCAGGACGGCGAAAGGCATGTTCGCCTGTTGCCGTTAATATCATCTTGAAAGCTGGAGCTTTCATACGTGTGGTATCAATCTGTTTGGCTAATAAAGTCAGTGTTTCTACACCTTCGTTTATCAGGGTTTCGCCTCCAAGTTTAACTTCAATAAGTCCATACTGTCCGTTGCGGAGGTGTACTACAGCATCACATTCTAAACCGCTTTTATCTCGATAATGGTACACTTTACCATTTAATGCTTCTGCAAACACACGTAGATCTCTCACACACATTGCTTCAAAGAAAAAGCCCATTGTCTTCAAGTCGTTCATTAAATCTGCAGGTCCCAAACCTAATGCAGCCGTTGCGATAGATGGGTCAACAAAATAG
>JAFWZH010000284.1 GCA_017522515.1 Clostridia bacterium | reverse complement strand
GCCATGGTTCTTTTAATCCTATACTTTGTGAAAACATTTCTTCATAATTAATAAATCCGTTCATTTTAATCACCCAAATTTATTCTATCACATTTTCTTTTATTTTTCTTTCACTTTCACGGTTTTAGGAAAAGAGCCTTTTACCGAATATCCCCAAATTATCACCAAAAACAAAGTGATAAAAAATTGGAAGTCGGCAACCGTAAAGGAGTCCAAACTTCCGATTTCAGGTGATTTAGTTAATATGCTTTATTAATTTAAATATGCAAGAGAAGCATCTCCAAATACGACCATAGCCTTTACAAGGTTTGCAAGTTCTGTGGCAGTGCTGTTTTGCAGCGAATAAGCATAAGACTCTATGCTGTATACTGCCGTACCGCTTAACTTATTTCCGGCCTTGTCATACACTGTTATCTTCACTGTTTTACTCATTTGCGCAAAATTAAGGTCATCGTATATAAATGACACTACGGGAGTATTTTCGGGACCTGTTACCTCAGTGAAATCTTCCTCTGTAATTCTACCTTGCACTACTCCGTTTTCGTCTGTTACTTCTACAAAAATTCCTTCTGTTGAAGGCACATCAAAATATCCTCTTATTGCAACTTTATTATCAAGATAAAGTGACATTCCCACCCATTTCGCGCTGTCAGAAGCTGTAGCTGACGGAATTTCTTTTACTGTAGAGAAATTTCTTACGGAAGATGTTCCCCATGCCGCCTGCTCTGCTGTCAACTTTGAATCAACAAGATTTGCTGTATTATGTTTTGTATATACTTGGGCTGCAGAACCGTAGCGAAGCATGTCAACAAGCATTGTTTTGAATTTTGCATTTGTTGTAGAACTTAGCATTGAATAAATGTATGTTGCAACACTGTATTCTACTGTTTCGCTAGAGTATTCTTTATTGTTCCACTCTGCATAAAGTTTTGCCTCTATTGTATCATTCATCATCTGCGGAGCTACATTTTCAAAGGAGAAAACATAACATTCAATACCGCTTACTATGTCAATAATACAATCAATTACCGATTCTTCATTGCCAAAAGCAATAGCGAGTTTAGGATTTGTATATCCTGCCGCATCAAATTCAGCCTTCTTAACAACGTATTTTACAGTAATATCACTTGAAAGAGACAACAACTTACCATTTATCTTCAACTCTGTTTCGGGAGCCGGCTCCGGCAACGGCGAAGGTGTTGCCGTATCGGGAACAACATTTATTGTTTTACTGCCGAAAATATACCTATAATTAAATCTGTTGTTCGGAGCAACATCGCCTTTGTCGATAAAGAGCATTATGTCGTCCTCCTCCGGAATATTGTCTGCAAACTTAAAGTCAACAGTAAAGCTATTGCCCGGAATTCTTATTGAACTTCTGGAAATACCGATTACCATTTCTTTGCCGCTGTATGAAATCTCGGCATCAGCAACGTATTCCAATTCATACTTTCCCGAAGCGTCGAAACGCTCTATAGTTGCTTTATTGCCAACTCTTACACGATTAACCAAATAGTCATACCCATGCCAGCCCGTTTCGTAATTTGCATCAATATTAAGCATCAAATTCATCCAGTTTGTTCCCTCCGGAGATGTAATATTGTCTACCGTTCTAACGTAGAAATAAATGTTATTTGCGTCAGATGCAACTCTTACTTCTTCAAAGTCATTTCTGCCCGAAGTATCCTTGTAATGATAGTTTTGCGATGATGCAGAGCATGGATGGTCTCTGTGCATTGTGTCATATAAGTCATCATAATACACTGTTCCCGAACTGTTAATTGTAGAAAAATCCTTAACATTAACTGTTTGCGTTTTTGTTATTACCGGGTTTTCTCGTGCTCCTTTAAATTGCCTTATGTAATCAGCCAATAAATAATAGTAGTTATCTCCGTATCCGCCCTTCATAGGTGCAATGTCTCGTGAATACTCAGCACTGTATACATCTACAAAATATGTTTCTCCGGAGGGAAGTGTTTTACCCAAAAATGAATCGGAGCCGTTAGACAAAAATCTTTGTGCCATCCACTCATTCCACTGTGTAACCAATACAAATTGCGGGTCAAGCTGTAAAGCGCGCGTCCATTGTTCCGTAAAATAGATACCCTTTTCAGGTTGCTGTTTTGATGCCGCCGGTTGTCTGCCGTTAGAATAACTCTTTCCCATGTTAGTTGTAGGATGTTGTGCCGCAGCTACGGAAACCATCTCTCTTTGTCTGGAAGTGTTACCAAGTGCCCAACCGCCTTTTTGCGGAGAATCTTCAAGCCAAGGCCACTTACCTGCGCCGCTTGCCCAAGCCCAACAGTCACGAACTTCAAAAAAGTTCTTTAACTCTGTTGAATTCGGCGCCGTGGAGGGACAAAGCATCAACGGCTTGCCGTTTATTGTATATAAAACATCGTCGTATTCTCCTGTTTTATAATATTTATTATAAAGCTCTTTTAATACGTTGGAAACGCTGTTTAACGGTCCTCCGGCCTTTATCATCCAAGTGGCTTTAAGATAAGACTGGCCTTCTGCTTTTCTCTCCATATTTTCTTCAAAGAACGCTTTGTACGCATCGTGATAAAGATAACCGTTACCGGCATCAAAAAATACGCCGTCAACTCCTGCATCACAAAGCATCTGAATGTCTTTTCTTATTACCCATGGGTCGTCACTCTTGTAATATCCGAAATACGGTTCATCCCAATAGTGAAAAGAAGGAGAACCTCCCCAGTTATATCGTCCGGTCGCAGCACCTGTTTTCAGAATATCTGCTATGTTATAGATATTTTGTACGTGCATGGGCAAGTGCCATGTATAGTAAAACATAAGTACTTGCTTTTCTTCTTGAACGTCCCTTACCTCATCACCTGTAGAAACTTCTCGTCCCAAATCGTCTACCGCAACCCAGGTGTCGCTCATGGTGTCTCTTACATTACCGTAGTCAGGCGTTTCAAGTATATAATTTTTTGCGCCAAAAACAGTCATGGGTAAAATCGTAAGCAGTGATAAAACGGAAACAATCAGTACAACCAAAATTTTTTTCATTTTTGACCTCCTTTTATCTCCCTCAAATATTTATGCTATAAAAGCACTCGTATTTTTACCAATTTACTCCAATAACACAACATGCCTCATCTCCCACAAGGTCACTAACTGTTTTATATGCATTATCATCCATATAATGAGTTGTACTGTTTATAAAAGCAAGTAATTCGCCCTTTTCTTGAACATAAACATTCTCGTTATAGTTTAGCTCCGACGCATCGGCAGAATATGTAGATACCAAGAATGCAAATCCTCTGTCAAAAATATTATGTTCAATCACAACATTAGATATGTCTTCTCCGCTTGGGGCAAAGCAACACATGTGACCGGCACCCGGTCTGCCCCAGCCTTTACCGCTCATACGGCAGAAATTGTCATGTACATATATATCTCTTGTAATTCTTACAACGCCATTAGCCGGTTTATGAAAATATTCAAAAGCCCAGAAAGTATACTCTATCAGATTATTATAATACTCATTATTCTGCATAATGTTTTCTTTGTTCTGTGTGTCTTCCCCAAATTGTGTGGTGATTCCCGTATCGTAAATCTGATATATCCAATTGTTATAAACATAAAAACCATTGCTGGCAACGTACGACTCTATTGCATTACCGTAGCGCGTTGTTCCGTGTTGGACTGCACCGCCTATCCAGTTAAATATGCAATTGCGCACCGTAAGTTGGTTTGCGTTTACTGCGCCTACACCGTGAGTACCGCCTAAAGTAAAATGTATATTATCAACAATAATATTCTTTTTGTTCGTTACATCAAACAAATCTCCTTCTTCGCAGATGTCTATCGTGCTGAATCTTTTTCCCGGATTCCCTTCACTGCTGTAGAGATATAATTTTTTATTGCTTATGTCACAGTGGAATTCAAGATCGTTTTTCAAATCTTTTACCCCTGTAAATCCATCAAGATTAACCACCTTTAATGTACCGAGAGTTTGAGTGTAATCTCCCAAAACCCATGAATTGTCAAAAATCATATTGCCTGCATTGTTTATTGATTTAGTGCAAACATATACATTTTCATATTGCGTCTTTGTCCAATAGCTTTCATTTGCGTAATTTAATAACGAGCCGCAAATAATCGGTTTTGCGCCCTCTCCGTATGCGGAATAAGTAACGCCGCTTTGAGCTGCAATCGTTCCTCTGAAAAGACTGCCTCTTTCAAAAAGCACCACATCTCCTGACTTAAGCTGCAAGCTGCTAAGTGCGGAAAGCGTCTTTTTAGGCGCGCTTTTTGTTTTTCCGCTGTTACGGTCGTTTCCGTTTTGAGAGAAATAGTAAACGGTTGCTCCGCTTTTTGTCGTATATTCACTTTTTGAATTAACTGTGCTGTCTTTCATCTCAGAGGCATATCTTTCAAGCAAATTAAGCTGTTTTTCCTCAGCCACATGAAAACCGGCGTTGTAAATTTCAGAAAACGTAGACGGCTCGATATACATAGGATCTACCATATAGATTTCCCAATAAGAATAATCATCAAATTCATTATTATGGCACCCGATAACGTAAGTGTAGTTCCCGTTCAAATCGTTGCAAACAACAAGTTTGTACTGACCACTATTGTTTGATTCCGTTCTGTAGATTTGGAAAGCTTGTTCTGTTTCATCATACACAACATAAACAGGAGTAGTCCATTTTAGAGTTGATTGAACTCCTATCGCTACAGTATTAGGCACTACATAACCTTCTCCTTGCGGATGTACAATTGCATATCCATCTCCGAAGGATTCAAAGCTCCACTTGTCAGAATTAAACTCCGGCTCATCACCAAGCAATATGTGTTGCTTCTCACCTAAGGAAGCATACCAATGAGCACCACTTTCAATTGTGTTGGTAAGAACTTTTCCCGTTTTTTTGTTAACTATTACATAGTTTTTCCCTGTTTCAATTGTTGTAACAGGCAGCAAGCCTTTGAGTGCAGGAGTTTCCGGAACAGTATTACTGCTATCCAAATAAGCCTTTGCCGCATCACCGTACTTTATCATTGAAATTACAAGTGCTACCAAATCCTTATTTGTGTCATCCTTTGCAGTATAAACGTATGATTCTATACTGTAAACATACGTGCCGCTTATCTTCTCGTTGTCACTATTACAAATTGTAAAATATACTGCATCACTCATTTGAGAAACATTCAATCCGTAAAAAACAAAAGAATAAAATGATTCTCCCGACACCTGCATTTTTGATATTTCTTTTTCTGTAATCTTTCCTATTTGATTACCCTTGGCATCTGTAATATTTACATACACACCGTTTATTGATTCTATGCTAAAGTAGCCCACAATATTGACTTTGTTTGCAATGTGCAAACCCATTCCCTTCCATTTCGCCGCATCATTTGTCCCAACAGAAGTCACGTCCTTTACAGTGGTTAATGCTCTAAGCTCTTTTGTTCCGTAATTAATTTGTTCTGCTGTCAACTTGGAATTTACAAGATTCTCCTTGTTATGATTTTGATAAACTTGTGCTGCCGCTCCGTAATTAAGCATATCCACAAGCAGCGTTTTAAGGTATGCATCGTTTGTATTATTCAATTGAGAATATATATATGATGCTACACTGTATTCCTTAGTCTCACCGTAATATACGTCTTCCCCCTTCGTTGCCATCACCGTTGTATAAATTTTGTCATTCATCATGTGCGGAGCTATATTTTTAAAGGAGAAAACATAACACTCAACCCCTTCTATAGCGGTCTCTTCTCCTTGTATGTTAACAGATTTTTCTCCTGTTTTTACTTTAAGATAAGGGGATGTGTATCCGGCACTTACAAAAGGTGCCTTTTTGAGAATAAAACTAATAGTTATATCATTAGAAACAGAAAGCATCGCTCCGTCAAGGACGAGCGATTCGTCCTTGATCTCTTCTGCCAATAACAACCTCGTGGGTGATAAAACAGAGATACTTATTATAATAACAAGTATCAAAGAAATGGTCTTCTTACAGCGTTTCATTTCAGCTCTCCTTAAAATATTAATTTATGCCTGTTCTTTTATATTACTTACATCCATCGTGTTTGTCAATACCTGTTTTTGCCTAAAACACAGTATTTTTTATGCAATTTCGCTTGTATCTTCGCTGTTTTATGTGTAAAATAGCTGTGTATCAAAAAAGGAAGTTTACGCTTATGAAAAACATATTGCTTTGTGCTCTTAATTCAAAATATATTCATTCTTCTTTAGCTGTTCACTCAATAAAGGCTGCCTATGACTTTTATTGTCGCAAAGTTGGAGAAAGTTTCGGAGATGTATCTGTTTGTGAATTTACAATAAATGATAACTATTCGTCGGTTTTGTACCATATTACAAGCAAAAATCCAGATGCTGTGTGCTTTTCAGTCTATCTGTGGAATGTAAATTTTATATCTGCTCTTTGCAAGGACATTAAAGCATGTTTACCTGATTGTACTATCGTGCTTGGCGGTCCCGAAGTATCTTTCGGCGTGGATAATTCTTTTTTTTCAGAAGATTTATATGATTATGTAATTTCAGGTGAAGGCGAGAAGGCTTTCTTTTCTTTATTTGCTAATTTATGCACGCAAAAAGCCGTATCTCTGCCGGATGAATTCCGTCTTTCCGCAGATGGAAAAACAATCCGAGCAACAACCGCCGTTTCCTTGGACGAGCTACCCTTTGTGTATAACGAAGAAAATATTGCTCTGTTCAAAAACAGAATCATTTACTACGAGTCCTCAAGAGGCTGTCCTTTCAGCTGCGCATACTGTCTATCTTCTGCGGAACACGGCGTAAGGTTTCTATCTCTAAATCGTGTCTGCGAGGATTTAAAATTTTTTATTGATTGCAACATTCCTCTTGTAAAATTTGTAGACAGAACTTTTAATTGCAACAAAAAAAGAAGCTATGAAATATTAAAATATATAATCGAAAACGGACGGAATACGTGCTTTCACTTTGAGGTTGCCGCCGACTTATTTGACGAAGATACCCTTCAGTTGTTAAAAACCGCTCCCCGCGGCAGAATTCAATTTGAGATTGGCATTCAAAGCACCAACAAAAAGGCATTAAATGCCAGTTGTCGCACAATTGACACAAATAAAGTTTTAGAAAACATTAAAAAGCTTATATCTCTCGAAAACATCAATATTCATGCCGATCTTATCGTGGGGCTTCCTTATGAAGGATATGACGCTTTTACGGAAACATTTAACGAGGTTTACACCTACTGCACAGACAACAAGCACTACATCCACCAGTTGCAGGTAGGTTTTTTAAAGCTTTTACGCGGTGCTCCTCTTAACAAAATGAGTGCTTCTCACGGATATGTTTTTTCTGAAAATCCTCCTTATCAGGTGCTGAAAAACTCTTATCTGTCCGCAGACGAGCTTAATATGCTTGTTGCTTTTGAGGATGTCTTTGAAAGGTATTATAATTCGGGGCGTTTTCACAGCACCCTTTGTTATATTGCCGCCGGCAAGGTGTTTTCATCACCTTTTGCTTTTTATACTGCTTTGTCGGAATACTATCGCTCTCATCATTTGCTCTTCGGAGGCCTGTCCTCAAGAAAAATGTATGATGTGCTTGTTGATTTCTTAGTTGATTTTTATTCCCCGGATGAAATGGATAAAATCAAACAACTTTTATTGTTTGACTATTTTGCTTCTGACAGCTCTGATTTGCCGCCGGAGAGCCTGCATTCCGTATGGAAACCCGAACGCCATTATAAAGAAAGTGCGACTGCAATCTTGACGTCACTGGGCAAGAAAAACAGCAGAGAAAGCACAGTACGTTTCGTAGGAGATACCTCGTATGTCTTTGACTATTCAATGAAAAATCCTGTTACAGACAGATTCGACTTGTGCAAATAAATGTGTTTGGGCAATATGCCTAATAACAAGTTTAAAAAATTGTTGAAATTTAATATTACATTATTTACAAGTTAGTGGTATGATATACGCAGTGTCTATAAATCTGAGTTGATATAATAGATTATTTAATAAATATAGGAGGAAACATATAAATGGCAAGTGTTGTACTTAAGAACATCTACAAAAAGTATCCCGGCGGCGTTACTGCTGTAAACGACTTTAATCTTAATATTGCAGATAAAGAGTTTATCGTTTTGGTAGGACCTTCAGGATGCGGTAAATCAACAACATTAAGAATGATCGCCGGTCTTGAAGAAATCACATCAGGCGAACTTCTTATCGACGGCAAATTGGTAAACGATATAGCTCCTAAGGATAGAGATATCGCGATGGTTTTCCAGAACTACGCTCTTTATCCTCACATGACAGTATTTGAGAACATGGCTTTCGGTCTTAAACTCAGAAAGACTCCCAAGGGAGAAATCAAAAAAAGAGTTGCAGAGGCTGCAAGAATCCTCGAAATCGAGCATTTGCTTGACCGTTCAATCAAGGCTTTGTCAGGTGGTCAGCGTCAGAGAGTTGCGCTTGGTCGTGCTATCGTTCGTGAGCCTAAGGTATTCCTTATGGACGAACCTCTTTCAAACTTGGATGCTAAGCTCCGTGCTCAGATGCGTACAGAGATTATCAAACTCCACCAGAGATTGCAGACAACTGTTATTTACGTTACACATGACCAGACAGAGGCTATGACGATGGGTTCAAGAATCGTTGTTATGAAGGATGGTTACATACAGCAAGTTGACAGTCCTCAAGTTCTTTACGAGAAGCCCGTTAATATGTTCGTTGCAGGCTTTATCGGCAGCCCTCAAATGAACTTCGTTGACGTTAAAGTTGAGAAACAAGGTTCTGACCTCTTCCTTAGAATGGGTAGATTCACAATTAAGCTTCCTGAGCAAAAAGCCGAAAAAGTTCTTGCCGGCGGTTATGTAGACAAGACTGTTGTTATGGGTGTACGTCCTGAGGCAGTTCATGACGAGCAAATGTATTTAGAGGCATATCAAGATTCACAATTTGAGTCAAAAATCGAAGTTGTTGAGCTTCTTGGTTCTGAGTCTCTCATTTATATGATGCTTGAGAACACAAACTTTATTGCAAGAGTTAAACCGCGTAACAACATCTACGTTGGCGATACAATGCGTTTTGCAATCAATCCTAACAAAGTTCATGTATTCGACAAAGAAACAGAGAACATTGTTACAAACTGATAGCTTAATAAGTTAATTACAGCTACGGGATTCATTTCAATATGAATTCCGTAGTTTTTTTATGCAAAAAAACATCAACCGTTTTTGAAAATGTCCTCAAAAATCCAAAACATTAGCCTCGGTTTTGGGAAAGGGTAGATTCTTACTTATTCTTACTACATTTTACCTCTCGACATTTAGAGTTTTGTCCCTAATCGCCCAAAAGGGACAAAAGTGCAATCACCGAGTTCGGAGTTTTGTCCCAAATCGCCCAAAAAGGACAAAAGTGCAATCACCGATTTCGGAGTTTTGTCCCTTATCGCACAAAAAGGACAAAAGTGCAATCATCGAGTTCAGAGTTTTGTCCCTTATCGCACAAAAAGGACAAAAGTGCAATCATCAAGTTCAGAGTTTTGTCCCTTATCGCCTAAAAAGGACAAAACTATTTTTATAAAAGATAATTTTGCCTATAAAAAATAATTGCACATGAAAAATTTTTATGGTAATATGAAATCAAGAAGAAGGATAAACTTTATAAAAAGCATTTTACGCGAACTGCGTGGTATATAACAATATATTCACACTATAACACAAAAGGAGGTTTTACTATGTTGGTTCATTTTAACACAAGGAATTCCACTATTGACGGTAACACGTTAAACACAATGGAGGATAAGGTTATTAAGCGATTTGCAAGGTATTTTGCAAACGAGGCAGAAGGAGATACTACTCTTTCAATTAAAATTGCCGATAAGAAATTTCGTTATAAGGTAGAGCTCACTCTTCCCTACTATGGATTCGTGTTGAGAACAGAAACATACGACGATGTGAGTCCGATTGCAGCTTTAGATAAGAGCATGGATGCAATGGAGCGCCGAATGGCAAAATCTAAAACAAAGATTCAAAATAAAAAGCATCAACCAATCGAGCCGGTAGCTTTCACCATTCCGGCAGAAGAGGAAGATCCTGAGACTTACCCCATTGTAAGGATTAAATCCTATAATATGAAACCCATGTCGGTACAAGATGCTATCTTAAACATGAATAACTTAGGACACAGTTTCTACACTTTCCTTAATGAAGAATCCGGTAAAATTTCTACTGTTTACAGACGAAACGAAGACGATTACGGCATGATTGAGCCAATCTAAAATTTAATATTAAATCAACAATGGGCTGTTATTCACAGCCCATTTTGTTCGTTTTGATGTACAGTATTCATTTCATTATATAGTATGATTTTTCGTAAATCCATTAGAACAAGTATTATGCATATCACAGCAACAAAACTAATAACTGACAATACTAGAGATATCAAAATCCAAAAAGGAGACGACGAAACAGAAAAAAACCAAACACCTGTAATTATGGTCGTAATAATCGTCTCTATCGTTCTGTATATTATTATTTTTTTATCTAACAAATAATTTTCAGGTTGGTATCTCCTTGCGATTGATGATAAATCAGTAAGCATTTGAAAAAGAAAATATAACTCCATAATGCCAAAAACTATAACAATAAATTTCCAAAATCCAATAAAGTAAACATCAAACCAACATAAGATCCAATGTACAAGATTCCAAAAGAAAAGCATAATGCCCATTATGCGAAGAAGTGATAAATCGCGCTCCTCTTCTTTTAGATATTCTATTGCCGAAAGAAAAAACAAGTATCCTATAAAAGAAGGTAACAGATCAATTTTGTTAATAGAAAAATTAAAAAAAACAAAGAAAAAGCCCATAGCAGCTTTTGAAATTCCTTTATAAAGCTTTTGTTGTTTTGTCATTGTTCTATCACTCCTTGTAAATTCAAATCTATTTGTGCTGCTTTTATATTATTAACATACAAATCCACCACATAGTACTCAGGTAAAAACTCAGTGTAAACCATTGCTTCTCCAAAAAAGTGTCCCGTCATTCCTTTTGTTTCATAAGTTGGCCCCCAACCTTGTTCTGTCTTATAATTTATCGTGCAGTAGCCTTCTATATTGCTTTCTTCCTTTGTATATTCTGTAATTTCTTCTAATTTCTCAGGACGCTGTGTTCCCGGATAAACAGGAGCAATTGATAAACCAAGCCTTTTTATTTCATTTCTCTCTTTTTCATTACCAAAATGAATCATCTTTACATCTTGTACTCTGTATGCCTGTTTAAAACTTGCCCCCGGATGTATTTTGTTGCCATCTTTCAATAAATCATTAGCAGTATAAATAACCTGTACATTTACATCTATACGGAATTTTCCGTAATAACCTGAATAAACTACACACGGAAGCTCTTTACAACCTGTTTCAAGTTGTTTATATTCTGCCACAATAATATTAAATTTTTCGGTAGGAACAGCAGTCCATCTGTCTTTCTTTTTCTCCACACGAACCTTTTGAGTCGCTATATATTTTTCATCATTTGATAAGTTAGAACAATCATCTAATTCAAACACCATTGTCCCCTCATATACATCGTCTCTGACTTGTTGCAAGTTATATATAAAATATCCCTCTTCCACCTTTAAACTTTCAGCTATGAAAAAGTCCATTTGTGCGTATTCTTCTGTTTTTATAATGTTGTCGTATATTTCTTTATGCATCGAGTTGGGTGCGCACATAATTCTATAGTAACCATTTTTTTCTAAAACAGCTCTTCCATACGTGTCAAAAGCACCTTCATATGTTGTACAATAATTACATCTTGCAGATGCTAAGGACGCAACCGATGTAGATTCTGCAATATTCTTTTCAGATGCATCAACACCAACGGAAAAGGCAATTGTCAAAATAATCAAAACACACACGGAAACTAAGTTCATTCCCACCGGGTACTTTTTGAATCTCGCAATTGTCTTTATACGAACACCTATATGCTTTCCTCCGTTATTTATACAGGTGGTTCCCGGTGTCTTTGTAAACTTATCGTTTGCCATTGACAGTAAAACATATCCGTAATTTCTTCTTTCCTCTCCCTCTAAATTTTCCAATACAATTTGGTCACAACGATGCTCTATATCATTTATTGCCGCATTGGCACAATAAATAAGAATCGGATTGCACCAATGAATACTTCTCAACATACAGATAACCAAATTCTTTATTGTATCCTTGGATTTAATATGAACCAATTCGTGCAATAAAATCTTACTGTCAATCGCTTGTTCATTAGGAACAACTAAAATCGGTCGTATAAAACCACAAACAAAAGCACTTTTTACGCCCTCTGCTTCTACCACTTTACATGGTTTAATTTTTATGCTCTCTGCTATTTCCTTTACTTTACTAATAATCTCTTCTGAGGCGTTCTTACTTTTTCTAATAAAAACTCTTAATTTCGCATATGAATACAAATATGCGATAATGTGTAAAGTAACCCCAATAAAATATATTGTAAAAATCCAGTCAGCTAAACTTTTAGGTAAGGCAGTAATTATAGGAAAAGGGAAGATAACACGGGTAATACTAAAATCCCCCACCGAGCATTTAATTATTTCAATAAGATAACGCCAGTTTACAATTACATAACGTCCATTCCAACCGGCAGGAATCAAAATAATAACTGCAAGTACTCCCCATATTGCAAATTGCCATCGAGGCGGCAACTTATCTTCAAATAATTTCTTCAAAAAAATAATCATAATTGCAACGCCTGTAGCTGTGAGTGTTTGAAAAAGAAATCCCCATATATCAAACATTGCTATACCTCCATATCATCAAGAATCCTTCTCAATTTATCTCTTTCCTCTATGGAAATTGGTTCTTCTTTCAAAAAAGCCGCAATTAAGTCACCGGCAGAGCCACTATAAACACGATGAAGAAAGCTTTGTCTCTCCTGTTGCTGACAATTCTCACGATTTATAGTTGCATAATAACGATGTGGTGAGATTTCTTTATCAATTCTTACCAATCCTTTTGCCTCCATCCTTGTCAAATACGTTAAAACAGTATTACGACTCCAGCCTGTTTCCCCGTAAAGTTTATTAACAAGAACACCAAGCTCAGCTCCATCAGTTTCCCATAAAGCATTCAACACAGTCCATTCTTTCTCTGACAAATTCATATAAAAGCCTCCTACAAGTGTAGTACAGTTATCATACTACACTTGTAGGAGGCTTTTGTCAACACTATCTATTAATTTTCTTTACAGCTTTTCTGCAACTGCATTCAAGAATCCATCAAGATCCATTACTTGCACATCTGTTTTCGAAGTAATCAAAGCAAGGTCTCCTGTCATTTTGCCCTCAGCAACTGTGTCAAGAACAGCCTTTTCTGTTCGACGAGCAAAATCAACAAGGTCGTTAAGACCGTCCATTTCTCCTCTTTTAGCAAGAGCACCTGTCCAGGCAAAAATTGTAGCAATAGGATTCGTAGAAGTTTTCTCGCCTTTAAGGTACTTATGATAATGACGAGGAATTGTACCATGTGCAGCTTCGTATTCATAATATCCGTGAGGGGAGACAAGCACAGATGTCATCATGGCAAGACTTCCGAAAGCTGTTGCCAGCATATCAGAGAAAACATCCCCGTCGTAGTTTTTACAAGCCCATATAAATCCGCCTTTGGATTTCATTACACGCGCAATAGCATCATCAACAAGGGTATAGAAATATGTAATGCCCGCAGCTTCAAATTTAGCTTTGTATTCATTCTCATACATTTCTGCAAAAATATCTTTAAACCTATGGTCATACTTCTTAGATATTGTATCTTTTGAAGAAAACCACAAATCTAATTTCTCAGAAAGCGCGTACTCAAAGCATGTACGAGCAAAGCTCTCTATAGACGAATCAAGATTGTGCATACCCATTGCAATACCGCCTGATGCCGTAAAATCCTTTATCAGCATTGTGTTTTGTGTACCGTCAGGTAAAGTGATAACAAGCTCAGCCTTACTTCCCTGCGGGACAACAGTATCAACTGCGGAATAAATATCTCCGTAAGCGTGACGTGCAATAACAATAGGCGCCTCCCAAGAAGGGACGAGCGGAGATATTCCGTCTGCCAATATAGGAGCGCGGAAAACCGTACCGTCAAGTATGGAGCGAATTGTGCCATTAGGGCTCTTCCACATTTTCTTAAGACCAAACTCCTCAACGCGAGCTGCATTTGGTGTAATTGTAGCACATTTTACAGCAACACCGTACTTTTTGGTTGCATTTGCAGAATCAACTGTAACCTTATCCTCTGTAGCATCTCTGTTTTCAAGTCCTAAATCATAGTATTCTGTCTTTAAATCTACAAAAGGTGTGATAAGAATATCTTTAATTTTCTTCCACACGATTCTTGTCATCTCGTCGCCGTCCATCTCAACAAGCGGCGTAGTCATTTTAATTTTGTCACTCATTTTAATTTTCCTCCTTATGTATAGCCATATACATTTCTCTCGCGCTTTCTGCGCTGTCGACACCTGTAGGATTTTTCACCGGAGCAAACTCTTCTTTTCTCTCAATTCTGAAAACTCCCAGGCTGTCAAGCTGTGAAAAAGCGTCAAACAGAAACAATTCAAATTTATATCCATTCGGAATTACCACCGTTTCTCCGGTTGCAAAATCCGCACAGTTCAATTTTTTTACTGCAATATGATATGACATGCCAACTTCTGCCAAAGACTCAGCTACATCAATATCAAAAATATAGTTTAAAACGTTTGTATCCCCATAAACCCACACGCCGGCATCGTCCTTGAGCTCCGCAAGCTCCAACGGAATTTCCGTATACTCTATAACTGTTGGTTTGCCTCCGCGTCTGCAGAAGACACCTGCCTTTTCGTCTGCAGTGCGTTTTATAAATGACTTGGCTACAGCTTTATGTCCGGAATCCTCTAAGAATCCCAAAAACAACGGGTCCGCCATTTTCACAAGACAATTATCAATGCCGCAAATAAAAATCCTTGAGATACCTTTGTCTCTCATCTTCTCAAAAAGTCCTGCATTCTTAAGAGAAGCAAATAAACCTCCGTTGCCATTTGGGCTCTTTAATACCGTATATTTATTCTCCAGCAGAATATTCCCTTCTCTATCCATTGCCGGAATCATCGTCTGAGGGAAAAATGTGATGTTTTCTTTGCCGTAATCAAAGTAATTATTCTTCTCAAAAAATTCAACCGTATCTTTATGGTTAATATGGCTGGTCATTATATACCACTGCACCTTACAGCCGGCCTGAGCGGAAACTTTTTTTAAACCACAGCATTGTATCTCAAATAAAGATTTGTGAGAAGGCAGTCCAATATCGTAAGTACCCTTCGGTCCTGTATGCCCAAGTCGTGTTCCTTGACCTCCCGCCATTGTAAGAGCTGCCATTTTGCCCTCTCCCAGAACCTGAAGGCCTTTGTCATACAGTCTTTTTCTTTCTTCTTCACACATTGAAGTAGCATCTGTACACGGAATCGGGGCAATCTCTGCTTCTGCAGTCTCTTCCTTCGTGTTTGTTAAGTTTTTAAATAAATCCTGCATTAAGTTAAAATCTATATTTTGCACATCTGTCAAAAGAATTTTCTTTTGTTCATCTGTTAATTCTTCATAAAAATTAAAAAGTTTCTCCTGTCCGAAAGTTTTTGCTTTATTAAGCAACTCTGGCAATGCCACGGGAAACGCCTCCTTTAATTTCTGCACAAAGCGTAATGTTAAAAATTTTTATTATGGTTTTTTAAAAAACCATTCCTTTCACCGAAAAAAGATGCTATACTAATAAACAGCAGTTCTCTTTTGTTCTTGTATAGTATAAACAAAAGCGACATAAAAGTAAATAATTAAACTGACAAATATTTAAGCTAAACGGCTTTGAGGATTAAAAATGGATAATAACAAATTCTATAAAAACATAATGAACGAAATAAACTCAGCTCCTGTTAACGAGCCGTCAACCGGAGCTGCGGACGAATCTGTCACAGAGACACCGGAGCTATCTGTTCCGTATGAAGAAGTCACCGTACCTGTAATAAATTCCGCAGAAGAACCTTCTTTTTGGCAAAAGCTGACCACTACTGTTTCAGAAGGTGTCGTTTTTGGCGGTTTGATTATGTATCTTCTTATTGTGATAAATCTCATTGGCACAGCAATTTTTGCACGAAAATCCGGCATTAGTCTTACACAGTCTGTTTTATACATGTTTCATATTGACACATTATCCCTTGATTCTTTTTCTTTTCTTGAGGTAAGCATTCTTGTGTCGTATATATTTGCTTTTGTTTTCGGCGGCTTGCTGGTCTTTGCTTTTTTAAGATTAGCTTACCATATTTGCAAGCTCTGCGGCTTTGTTTATTCCAACAAGGTTACAAGGATTATTTTGCTTTCTTTTATGGGTATATTTTTAATAGCAAGCTTGATTCTTATTATTGCCGGTAACAATATTCTTTCTATTTCAGTTTATAATTGGGCAATGCCATTGCTTGCCTTTTTAGGCGGTTTCTTCATGTATTGCATTTCCCTCAGAGATGTTAATGTTTATTAACGAACTAAAGTAAAAAGCACCCATTCAAGGGTGCTTTTAATTATATCTGATAATTTTTATTAAATTTGCTCTCCGTTATTTCTTCTCTGCATAAAGTTCAAAATTCTCTGTGCAGGATTTACAATTCCTCCCAAGGATTCATCGTAGTTAAGAGCATCGATAAGCTTTGCAATGTACTTAGACATATCAACTTCAACAAACCAAGGAGCATCCTTAAGCTCAGGACGTCTGTATGTAAGATTTGTAGCAAATATTTTATCAATTATTCCCTGCTCATAGCATTTCTGGAATTCTTGTATACCATCTGTAAACAGAGCATACGTTGTAGCCGCAAAAATTCTGCGAGCCTTACGACGTTTTAACTCCATTGCAATATCAAGCATCGAATCTCCGGAAGATATCATATCGTCAAGAACGAGGATGTCCTTACCCTCAACATCATCACCGATAAACTCATGTGCGACAATCGGATTTCTGCCGTTTACAATTGTTGTATAATCTCTTCTCTTGATAAAGATACCGAGATTGATGCCAAACAATGTAGAATAATAAAGATTTCTATGAATACCACCTTCATCAGGACTTACCATCATCATATTATCTTTGTCAATCTTAAGGTCAGGAATCTCATGAATTAAAGCTTTTATAAATTGATAATAAGCATGTACATCCTCAAAACCAACCTCTGGTATAGCATTTGAAACCCTTGCATCATGTGCATCAAAAGTAATAATATTCGCAACACCCAGAGATGCGAGTTCTTGAAGTGCGCAAGCGCAATCCAAAGACTCTCTTACGGAACGTTTGTGCTGTCTTCCACCATAAAGGAAAGGCATAATTACATTAATTCTCTTAGCCTTACCGCCAATTGCAGAGATTACTCTCTTTAAATCTGCATAATGTTCGTCAGGAGACATGTGGTTTTCCATTCCCATGAAGTTGTATTTGCAACTGTAATTACCAATATCTACCAAAATGTAGATATCTTTACCTCTTACAGATTCGTCAATTATTGCTTTAGCCTCTCCGTTACTAAAACGCGGACATCTTGACTTTAACAGATATGTATCTTTCTCTGCTCCCGGCATTGTTTTTTGACGCTCTGAAACAAGCCATTTATCAACATGCGCGCCTAAGTCTCTGCAACTGTCCATTGCTATAATACCAAGCGGACCAACAGGGAACGAAAGTGTGGAAAAAGGTGCTCTTTCCGGACTCATATGTATGTTACCTCCAACGAAATAATAATCTTATTCGCCAATAGTTTATCACATCAAGCAAGTTTCGTAAACCCTTAAATCACAGTGATGACGAATCAAGTTCTGCAAAATCTTTAAGAAATACTTTCAAAGCTGCAGCAATAGTATCAACTCCGCCAATAGAATTAGATTCAATGTTAAGCGGCATCAAAGGATCGTGCAAAGACAAACGAAGAAGGAACCAACCATTTCCTGTATTCTCATCACACATAACGCGTATACCCTCATAATTCTTAGGCTCAACAGTCCAACCCTTCTGGGACTTTGCGTACTCACCAAGCTTTTCAATAACCTCTGTACCGTAAGTCTTAAAGTCCTCACAAGAAATATTCATACGGAATTCCTTAGCCTCAGCAGGTTCTTCCAACTTCTCTATCAAGCCATCTATTGTTTTGCCCTCTTTTTTGAGCTGAGCCATTTTAATAAGAAGCTTAGCAATAAGATATGCACCGTCATCAAGGAAATAGTTCTCCTTAAGAGCTCCGTGACCTGAAGTCTCAATAGCAACAGGAGTATATATGCCCTCATTATTAAGACGAATAGCTTCGTTAATAACGTTTTTATATCCCCTCTTAAATCTATGGTGAACACCACCAAGATCTTCCTCAATAAATTTCTTTAAACCACTTGAAGTAATTGAGTCTGTAACAATTGTAGCTCCTGCGTGTTCTTCAATAGCAATAGCAGCAATCAAAGCAATAATTCTGTTACGGTTAATTTCACGACCTGTTCTGTCAACTGCACCTGCACGGTCAACATCAGTGTCAAAAATAATACCAAAATCAGCCTTGTTATCAACAACAGCCTTTTGAATAGCTGCCATAGCATCTTTATCCTCCGGATTCGGAATGTGGTTCGGGAAGCTACCGTCAGGCTCAAGGAATTGGCTGCCATCTGTGCAAGCACCTAAGGGCTTAAGAACCTTTTCCGCATAGAAACCGCCTGCGCCGTTACCTGCATCAACCACGATACGGAATCCCTCCAGCGGTCTTTCTTCTCCTGTCTTTTCGCGAATCTTGCGTACAATATCAGCCGCATAAACGCTTATAAAGTCAAGGCTCTTCACCTCTCCCGGTTTTGCAGCTACGGAATACTCGTTGTCTTGTGCCAATTGGAGTATTGCTGTAATATCTGCTTTTTCAAGGCCGCCATCTTTTGTGAAGAACTTAAGTCCGTTACGATTAAAAGGAAGATGACTTGCTGTAAGCATGATAGAACCGTCATATTCATATCCCGCAATTACCGTTGTCATAAACATAGCAGGTGTAGAAGCAAGATTGCAGTTAATTACTGTAATACCAAGATTTGAAAGTCCGCTTGCAACTGAAGCATTAAGATCTGCTCCGGAAAGTCTTGAGTCATTTCCTATTGCAACTGTAAGCTCCTCATAATTCTTTCCTGTTTTTTCTTTGAGCCATTCGCCAAAAGCACATGCAATCTGTCCTGCAATTTCAGGTGTAAGATTAACGTGTTGACCCTCAATACCCTCAAGAGCAACACCTCTTATATCGCTGCCATTTTGTAATTTCTTCCATTTGTCAGTTAGCATAATTAATCAATCTCCTATTATATTAAAAATTTATTTCTGTTGTTTCTGTGAATTATATCACCGCAAACGCTTATATGTCAAAGTTTATCAAACTCTTCTACATTGAGAACAAAGAATGTGGCTCCTCCCACTGTAACTTCATCACCCAAACCATCCCTGTGCAGCCCTTTTCCGAAGGAATTTGTAGACATTGCTATCTGCTTGCGCGTTGAGCAATATTTTTGAAGCAACTCTTTTATTCTTACTACATTATCATCCTCTGTTCCGATTAAAAGAGTAGTGTTGCCGACCATTAAGAAACCGCCTGTTGTAGAAAGTTTTGTTACAAAAAAGCCCTCCTGTGTAAGAGCTGTGGCAGCTACCGCACTGTCATCATTATTTACAATTGCCAAAACAAGTTTCATATACATCCTCCTAATAATTATAATTCTGAGCTTAAAAGCATCAAGCTATGCTTATCAAGCTGCTTGTAATTCGGTATTTCATACCTGTTATCACTTGTATCCCTTACCAACACACGTCCGTCATAAAGCAATTTTATATCGCTGTGCCTATTGCGTATTTCAAAAGTTTGATTACCCCTGTCCGTCTCTACCGTCCACTTAAGCAAACCAAATTTATCTGTAACTTCCAGAATCCGCGTTATCTTCGGTATCAGATAATATTCTCGCAAACATGCCTCTATCACTTTTTTAGATTCGCTCATAAGCGTATCAATATTTCTGATTATCGCTTGTTCTTTTCCCTTTTCATCAATCAACGTAATATACTTTGACATTCCGCTTACAGGGAAAAGCCTTCGCGGCTCTAAATTTTCAATTATTTTTCCTCCGTAAAACTCCACGTCAACAGAACACAAATCTCTTCTTGTAATGCGCACCTCATCGCCATCAATATACAATCTTGCCATTTTAATTCACCGCCTTAATTAAAGTTCTCTGCTTCTTTTGACTGTCTGATTTTTTCAGACATAGACTGTATTTCCACCAGTTTATAATACTTCCCCTTAAGTGCCATAAGCTCTTCGTGTGTGCCGTTTTCAATTATTCGTCCTTGATCAACAACAATAATCTTATTAGCTTTTCTCAAAGTCGAAAGACGGTGTGCTATCATTAAGGTGGTGCGTCCTTTTATGAGTCTTTCTATTGCCTCTTGTATTAAATTTTCTGTTTCCGAATCGACAGAAGCCGTAGCTTCGTCAAATATTAGCAAAGCCGGATTTTTTAATACTGCTCTGGCAATGGAAATTCTCTGTCTTTCTCCTCCTGAAAGTCCAATTCCTCTTTCCCCCAGCATAGAATCATATCCATCAGGTTGTTTAGCAATAAATTCATGGGCATTTGCAATATCAGCCGCATGAATAACTTCTTCTACATGCGCATCCGGATGTCCGTATGCAATATTATTATATATGGTATCACTAAACATCATGGGTTCTTGTTGCACATAACCTATTTTTGAACGGTAATATTCCAAGCTCAATTCTTTAACATTATGTCCGTCTACCAATATATCTCCCTCATAATTATCATAAAAGCGCATGAGCAGATTGATAAGCGTCGATTTTCCGGAGCCGGTAGTGCCCACAATTCCCACAATATCACCTTGCTCTATTGTAAGGTTAATATCAGATAAAACCTTCTTAGTCCTGTCAAAAGAAAAATTCACGTTACGGAATTCTATCTTTCCCGACAGCTTTGGCTTATTGTCTTTATGAAAATCTGCCTCCGGTTCTGCGTCAAGTATATCGAAAATCCTTTCAGCCGCAGACAATGCTTGATTATACGCATCACTAAGTCCGGCAAAGAAGTTCACCGGAGTATAAAAAGTTGAAGCATACGATAGGAACGACACCAGCAGACCTGCTGATATGGCAGAATCCTGTCCATCAATAACCCATAAACCTCCGACTGCCCATAAAAGCAATGTGCCGCAATTTATAAAAAATGATACTGTGAGAGGAAAAAACGTGACTATTTTCGATGACTCTTTTTCTACTCTCAACCACTCATCATTATACTTTTCAAATCTTTTTACCGTTCTTTTTTCTCCTGCAAAAGACTTAACGACTTTTATACAAGGAATAGTGTCTGTAAGTACAGATGTAACTGCTGCCCATTTTCGCCAAATTCTTCTGTAAAAGGGCATTATTTTTTTACGAAAAATTCTTGTTCCTATTACTATGAGTGGTACCGGCACTAAAGCCAACAGTGAGAGCTTCCAGTTCATGGAAAACATTAATACAATAATGCCTATCAAAAGAACAAACTCTGCCACAGCTTCTTGAGTTACACGAAGCATAAAAGCCTGCAGCGTTGCTGTGTCTCCTGAAATTCTGTTAATTACAGAGCCTGTAGATGTCTTGTCATAAAATTTCATTGGCAAAAACTGTGCCTTACAATATACGTCATTTCTTATATGTGCCACAATTTTATCACCGCTTATACGAAGTATGTAATTTCGTATAATACTTACCACCGCGAAAACAATATAGCTAATCAGCAACACAGCAACAATCAGTGATAACTTGTCCTTGTTTTTATTTGGAAATACATCGTCCACCAAAAGCTTTGTTAAATACGGAGGAAGCAACGCCGCTGTCGTTGTAAAAAAAGATAAAAACAAACAAATAACTAAGTTGCCAATCTCCGGTTTAAGATATTTAAATAGCTTTCCTGCCATTTTTTTCTTTGTTTTACAATACGTGCATTCCGAGCCTGCACTTAAAAGTGCCCTTCCGCATTTGGGACACGTATTCATTAATTTCTCGTACGTAGCGTCTACCGTTTGAAATTCCGTAGCCGCATCTTCACCGCTATGTACGTTATTAATAAAAAGCGCCGCAGTGTCGCAAAGAGCCGCTACCGAATATGTAAATCTGAACACGTCTTTTACCTTACCGTTTACCGCGAATTTCAAAACAGCATTACCATACATTCTTTTTACAGTTGCTTTTTCTACATCTGCTATTTCATAAACTTCTTCTCCGTTTTCTAACTCATCGTCAACAATAACGATTCGTTTTGCGGAAACAGCCATCATTGTTTCACTGTAGGAACTTTTTAAAGATAGATCTCCTACAATTACAAACAAAAAAGGATCTCCTGCAATCTCAAAACTTTTAAGTTTGCTTGCCAGTCGATCCGATAGTTTCTTATTCTTAAGCAAATCCATACCCTCATCCCTTACATGAGCTATAGTCTTAAATCTTAAGCTATTATAAATTATATAATTGTAAAGTCAACCATTTTTACAAATATTTTGTTTTTCAATAAAATCATGTTATAATGTAGATATCTATACACTTTGTGTATTAAGGAGGATTTCTATGGAACCTGAAAAAAACGGCATTTCCCGTAGAAAAGTCAATAAGAAAACATTCAAGCAGAAACCCTCGGGCAAAGATATTGCTAAAGGTTTTTGGGTTTCCTTTAAAACTATAATTAAAACATGCATTGTTGTACTTTTGGTTGCAGGTTGTATTTTGGGAGGCTTACTGATAGGAGTTGTCGCCGGTTGTATTATCACAACAGAGCCCCTTACGGCAGAAGATCTTGACATCACCAATTCTACAGCACTTACATCTTTTATATATGACAGCAAAGGCAATGAACTTGTGAGCATACAAGGCACAGCAAATGAAAACAGACAGTTAGTAGAAATCGAAGAGGTGCCGGATTATTTCTCAAAAGCTTTTGTTGCCATAGAGGACGAGCGTTTTTACACACACACCGGTGTTGACGTAAAAAGAACAATTGCCGCCTTCTTAGGATACGTTATCCCAAGTATGGGAAGCCACGGAGGCAGTACAATCACACAACAAGTTGTAAAAAATGTAACGGGAGATGACGCCCGCAGCGTTCCGAGAAAAATCCGCGAGCAATGGAGAGCACTCAGCTTAGAGAAAGATTTAGATAAAGACGAGATTATGGAGCTCTATATGAACATAATTTATATGGGGCAAAACATTTACGGTGTAAAAGCAGCATCTCAAGCATATTTTAATAAAGATGTTTCAGATTTAAGCCTTGCAGAATGTGCCTTTCTTGCAGGTATTACCAACAACCCTGCCCGTTATAATCCTCTCACCTCCAAAGGACGAGCTAATTGCTATGACAGACAGATAAATATTTTAGATAAAATGTTGGAATGCGGCTTTATTACCGATGAAGAATATATCACTGCAATACAAGAAAAATTAGTAATCAACGATGACTATAGACAGGAAGTTGCAGTTGCCTCTATTTACAGCTATTTCGTAGACGCCGTTCTTGTAGATGCCAGAGAAGCACTTGTAGCGGCAGGCTATACAAACCAAGAAGCAAAAGACCTTATTTATCAAGGCGGCGTTAAAATATACACAACACAAGACCCTGATATACAAAAGATTGTCGATGAAGAATACTGCAATGTTGCAAATTTCCCTGTAAACCACCTTTACAGCGATCCCGATGATATGGCTCAATCATCAATTGTAATCATGGATCAAAAAACAGGCTATGTCAAAGCAATGTACGGCGGTTATGGCGAAAAGAAACAAAGTCTTTCCTTTAACTTTGCCACAAGCGCACTCAGACAACCCGGTTCTTCTATAAAACCCATTCTTGTTTACGCTCCGCTTTTAGACCAACATGTAATTAACTTAAATTCCACAATAGACGATGTGCCTGTCTTTTTGGATCCCCAAAATCCCGAAGAACCATGGCCTACAAACTACAACAAAGCATATTACGGACGTATAACATTAAGATATGCCTTGGAGCAATCTTCAAATCCCGCCGCAGTTTCATTATATAAGGGACATGTGTCAACAAACTTGCAATATCTTAAAAATCTTGGTATTGACAGAACGTCAGAAACACACCTTTCGCTTGCTTTAGGTGGTTTCACAACAGGTGTAACAACAGAGCAGATGTGTGCGGCATACGTTCCGTTTGCAAACGGTGGCACATACTATAAGCCAATAACTTTTACACACATAGAGGATATAAACGGTAAAACAATAATAACAAATACCGGTTCACCTTCTGTTGTTTATGAAGATTATCGTACTTCTGCGATTATGACAGACCTTCTGCAATCTGTTGTCACAAACGGAACAGGTTACAGAGCGCAAGTTTATAATGCAAAAGGCGAACGTATGCCTACTGCAGGCAAAACAGGTACCACAACCAGCACGTACGACTATTGGTTCTGCGGTTACACTCCTTATTATACTTGTGCAGTTTGGTATGGTTATGAAATGCAAAAAAGTATGACCTCTGCCGAAAGCGGTGCTGCGGCAAAATTGTGGGCAAAAGTAATGAACAGAGTTCACGCAGAACTTCCTGTTGTAGAATTTGAAAAAGTAAATAACGTAACAAACATTAATGTTTGCAAATACTCCAATATGCTCCCTACTGAGGCTTGTAATAAAGACCCCAGAGGCAATTGCATTATAACGGGAACTTTTGCTGTAGGTACGGAGCCTACGCAATATTGCAATTTCCATAGAACAGTTACTCTTTGCAGTGCCGGCAAAGACAATATGGGTAAAAACTATATAGCAGGACCTTACTGCAAAGCTTCCACAACATACACTTATACCGGCACATACAGACAGATTTCAGACAAAACATACACTGCCATTTTGCATGGACAATACGTTCCTGACTGGAAATACGAAATATCTCACTCCGATAATACTTGTCCTGTTTGCAAACCTTAATTATCCTCGTGATATTCTGCTGCAAATTTAATAAGATCTGTAAAAGAGCTGCCATCATAGCTTTGCCAAGCCACAACTCTCTGCTCCTTTGTTACAACAAGGAGCATTTGGCCTGCCATTCCGCCTTTACCATAGCAACCTGAAAAGCCTGCATAATTAAGCTCATAACCTCTTGTTAAAACTGTGTTTACCCACTCTTCCGATAAAAGGCGCGTGCCTTTCCAAACTCCGCCATACATGTAAAGAGCTCCCAATTTTACCATGTCTTCAACTCTGATATAAAGGCCGGTTGCTCCCATTGCATGCCCCATCGGGCAATGGCTCCAAGCTGCCTCATAAAATTCCAAAGGCAAAAACAGCTTCTCCCACAAGAAGTTATCCATGGTTTTTCCTGCATACTTTTCAACAATACGCGAAACAAGATAATATGCAGCATCCGTGTAACAATGCTCCAAGCCCGGCTCTTTACTTAAAGGATATCTCATCATATATGCCAAATAATCCTTGCCGAATGAAAGCGCATCTTCACCATCAATATCAAGAAAACCAAGGGGCAAACCGATATGGTGTCTCATAACCATATCCAACGTGGTTTTTTCCCATAACGGTTGATACCCTTCGGGACAATCCTCTCCCAAAAGCTCTGTGATTGTTGCATCTACGGACAACTTTCCTTCATCAACAAGAAAACCTACAGCCGTAACCGCAAAAGCTTTTGCTACGGAATACACGTCCTGACATCTGCTTACAGATTGAAGTTCTAAAGATTCAGGCTCGCCGTCTCCTTTTATTTCTGCAATACGCAAAACATTTTTGCCTGTGCCTTTTATATAGTCACGAAAATCTTCCAAAAATTTACTCATATTAACTTACCTCCATTTGTTTTTCTTTTATGATACTTAAAAAACTGTAAATTTTCAATAAACAATATGCCTTTTACTACTCTTTTTTCTTCCTGTATGATAAAATATTACTCAATGTTTACATAATTCTCGTATAAACATATTAAGGAGACAATTAAAAATGTTATTAGAACTTAAAAACATCGAAAAATCCTTCGGAGAAAAAAAAGTCCTCTCCGGAGTATCATTTAATGCAGAAGGCGGTAAGGCATTTGGCCTACTCGGTCGTAATGGTGCAGGCAAGACAACATCAATCAGAATCTTGATGAATGTATTCCCCGCAAACGAAGGCGCAGTCCTTATTGATGGCAAACCAATTAATTACAACAAAGTAAGCTTCGGTTATCTTCCCGAGGAAAGAGGACTCTATCCCAAAAAAATCATAATCGACCAGCTTATATATTTCGCCGAACTTAAAGGCATGAAGCACAAAGAGGCCATTAAAGCCATAGACTATTGGCTCGATAGGCTTGACATGACGGAATACCGCAACAAACGCTTAGACACACTTTCTAAAGGCAATCAACAAAAAATACAGCTGATAACAGCACTTGCTCACAATCCTGACATTGTTATACTCGACGAGCCATTCTCCGGTCTCGATCCCGTCAACGCTATGCTCTTAAAAGATGTAGTTAAAGAACAAATCACACAAGGCAAAATCGTACTTTTCTCAAGTCATCAAATGAGTTATATAGAAGAATTTTGTGATAGTATTGCCATTTTAAACGGCGGCAAGGTTGCATTATGCGGCGACCTTCACGAAATTAAACGTGACTATCCGCGCGACCGTCTCGTTGTGCGTACGGAAAATCCTGCTGCCATTTCCGCAGCTTTCGGTGATAATTGCACTGCAATAGGAAATGGTGCATTATTGGTTCGTCTGTCCTCTCCGAATGACAAAAAAGCAGTTATGACACAAATTATACAAGACTACGATGTAGACGAAGTGAAAGTGTTTGAACCCTCACTTAATGATATTTTCGTGGAATATGCAGGCGACAACGCAAAGGAGGACTAAATCTGATGAAACAATTCGGTAAAATACTCAAATTCGAACTCAAATACTTTTTCAGAAACAAAATATTTGTAGGTATCACAATTTTTCTCGTATTGCTTATTGCAATTGTGATGTTCTTCCCACGCATTATGGCACTCATAGGTGGGGAACAATCCACTGAAGGCGCTGCTAATCTACCTATAATGCTTGTAAAAGCTGATGACCCTTCCCAAGCAGATATGGTTCAAGAAATTTTTGCGGCATCATTTACAGATTACAATGTGCAAATTGCAAGTGAAGAGATAGACACTATTAAAGAAGAAATCAGCTCTCAAAAAGCAGAATGTGCCTTTGTTATGACAGGTCCGACTTCGTATACATATTACGTAAATAATCTCTCTTTATATGATGCAAATACTGAAATCGCCAACACTGTATTACAACAAATTTATCAAATGAATGCTATGATAAACAGCGGCATGACAGCAGAGCAGGCAGGCGAAGTTATGAAAATACAAATCACAAGCGAAGTAGAAAGTCTCGGCAAAGATCAAACAGAAAATTTCTTCTATACATATATTATGATTTTTGCTCTTTATATGGTTATTCTTCTCTACGGACAAATGGTTGCAACAAATGTAGCCACAGAAAAAAGTTCAAGAGCAATGGAACTTCTCATTACAAGCGCAAACCCGACGTCCATGATGTTTGGTAAAGTTATAGCATCTTGCATTGCCGGTTTAATACAAATTGTTGCAGTTTTCGGCTCTGCAGTTGTATTCTATCAAATCAACGAGTCATTTTGGGGAGATAATTTTATAATAGAATCCATTTTTAATATTCCACCTGAAATACTTATTTACATGCTTATTTTCTTTGTGCTGGGATTCCTTATATATGCCTTTATGTTTGGTGCGGTCGGCTCTACTGCTTCAAGGCTTGAAGATATAAATACCTCCGTTATGCCGATTACAATATTATTTATAGCGGGCTTCTTTATAGTTGTCACTTCAATGTCCTCCGGTGATGTAGATGGTACATTTATAAAGATTTGCTCTTATGTACCTTTTTTCTCTCCTATGGCTATGTTTACAAGAATTGCAATGAGCACAGTACCCGTTTACGAAATTGCAATTTCAATTGCTATACTTGTGGCCTCAACTGTTGGCATCGGTGCGCTTTCCGCCAAAATATACCGTGTTGGTGTACTCCTCTACGGCACACCTCCCAAAATGTCCGCTATCATAAAAGCAATACGAAAAGCCTAAACAAATAATTGACTTTAGGCTGATTTGGCTATATTATTAGTAGGTTAAAGTATATACAAATGTGAGGTATAAATTTATGGCTGTAACAAGAACAAGATTTGCGCCAAGTCCTACGGGATATATGCATATCGGTAACTTAAGAACCGCATTATATGAATATCTAATTGCACGCTCACAAGGCGGACAATTCATATTAAGAATAGAAGACACAGACCAAGAGCGTTTTGTAGAAGGCTCTATGGATGTTATTTACAAGACACTTGAAATGACAGGCATTTCGTATGATGAAGGTCCCGGTGTCGGTGGAGAATACGGCCCGTATATACAAAGCGAACGTCGCGGCATTTACCTTGAGTATGCTAAACAGCTTGTAGAAAAGAAAGCTGCTTACTACTGCTTCTGTACAAAAGAAAGACTTGAGTCTTTAAAAACAAACGACGGAGAACTCGGTGCTTCTTTCAACTATGACAGACATTGCCTTACTCTTTCACAAGAAGAAATTGATAAAAACCTTGCAGAAGGTAAACCTTATGTTATACGTCAATTAGTTCCAAGAGAGGGCAAAACTACTTTCCATGATGTTGTTTACGGCGATATCACTGTTGATAATGAGACTTTAGATGATCAAATTCTCATTAAATCAGACGGTTTACCCACATACAATTTTGCGAATGTAGTAGATGACCACCTTATGAAAATTACACATGTTGTTCGCGGTAACGAATATTTATCTTCTACACCTAAATACAACATCCTTTATCAGGCTTTCGGTTGGGATATTCCTACTTATGTTCACGTACCAAGTGTTATGAAAGATGCTCAGCATAAGCTCTCAAAGAGAAATGGAGATGCTTCCTTCCAAGACCTTATCGAAAAGGGTTATTTGGCAGAGGCTATTCTTAACTACATTGCTCTTTTAGGCTGGAGTCCCGGAGGCACACGTGAGTTCTTCACTCTCAAAGAACTTGAAGAGAACTTTACAATAGATGGATTAAGCAAATCTCCCTCTATATTTGATATAGAAAAACTCAAATGGATGAATGCAGAGTATATTCGCAAGGCTACTCCCGAGGATTTCATGGCAATGGCAAAACCGTATATAGCTGCGGCTGTAGGCGAGGATTCCGTATTGGATTTAAACAAAATTGCCGCACTTATTCAGCAAAGAACAGAAATTCTCACAGATATTCCGGAGAAAATTGATTTCTTCAAAGAGTTGCCGGATTATGATACTGCAATTTACTGTCACAAGAAGATGAAGACGGACAAAGAAAATTCCAAAGCTAATCTCGAAAAGATTATTGCTTTCTTTAAAGAAAACGAAGCTGAGCTTTGCAGCAAATGGCAATCTTCTGAGTTGTACGCTGTTCTTTGTGAACTCGCTGCTAAATGTGAGGTTAAAAACAGCCAAATACTCTGGCCTGTCAGAACTGCTTTAAGCGGCAAGGAAGTAAGTCCCGGCGGAGCTACAGAGCTTGCGGAAATTTTAGGCTATAACGAGACTGTTCGAAGACTTGAGATAGGCTTAGAAAAGCTCAACAAAGAATTAATTTAATAACAAAACTCTAATCAGGAGGATTAAATATTATGGAATCAAACAATAACTTTATACACGACCTTGTTGAAGAGCATATTGCAGAAGGCGGTAAATATTATGGCAAGACAGTTTATACTCGTTTTCCGCCGGAGCCTAACGGATATTTGCACATAGGACATGCCAAGGCCATTTGCGTGGATTTCGGCACAGCAGAAAAATATGGCGGCTACTGCAACTTACGTTTCGATGATACAAACCCTACAAAAGAAGACACTGAGTATGTTGAGGCTATAATGAACGATGTTCATTGGTTGGGTTACGACTGGAAAGAGGTTTTATATGCTTCTGACTATTTTCCACGCATGTATGAATGTGCGGAAAGACTTATAAAAGATGGTCTTGCTTACGTTTGCGACCTTTCTGCTGACGAGACTCGCGAATACCGCGGCACATTGACTGAGCCCGGTAAAAACAGCCCGTACAGAGACCGCAGCGTAGAGGAGAATTTAGATTTATTCCGTAGAATGCGCGACGGTGAATTTGCTGACGGAGAAAGAGTTCTTCGTGCAAAAATCGATATGGCTTCACCTAATATGAATATGCGTGACCCTGTTATCTACAGAATTGTTCACATGAATCACCATCATACAGGCGACAAATGGTGCATTTATCCTATGTATGACTTTGCTCATCCTTTGGAGGATGCGTTTGAGGGTATTACTCACTCCTTGTGTGACCTCGGCTTTAAAGACCACAGACCTTTGTATGATTGGGTTGTGGAAAAATGCGGTCCTTTCGATCCGGCTCCTTGTCAAAATGAATTTGCTCGTCTTAATATCACTTACACAATGATGAGTAAAAGATATCTTCGCAAAATGGTTGAGTCCGGCATTGTTAACGGTTGGGATGATCCTCGTATGCCTACTCTTTGCGGCTTAAGAAGACGTGGATACACTCCTGCTTCTATTCGCAATTTTATCGATACTGTAGGCGTTTCCACAAGCTACAGTGTTGTTGATTATGGTTTGCTTGAATACTGCATTCGCGAAGACCTTAATAAAATCGCACCCCGTGGTATGGCAGTTCTTGATCCTATCAAACTCGTCATTGATAATTACGAGGATGGCTTAATTGAAGAATTTGACGCAGAAGTTAATCCTGAGAATCCTGAAATGGGCTCTCGTAAAGTTGCTTTCTCTAAAGAATTGTATATTGAGCGTTCTGACTTTATGATTGAACCTGTTAAGGGATATTTCAGATTATTCCCCGGTAATGAAGTTCGTCTTAAATATGCTTATTATGTTAAGGTTGTTTCTTATGAGACAGATGATGATGGTAATGTAACTGTTGTTCATTGCACATACGATCCTGCTTCTCGCGGCGGCTGGCTCCCTGAGCGTAAAGTTAAGGGTACAATTCATTGGGTTTCAGCTCACGATGCAGTTCCTGCGGAAATTCGTCTCTATGACCAGCTTTTCAGCGAACCGGATCCGATGGATGATTCTGATGGCAGAGACTTTACAGAGAAGCTTAATCCTAATTCTCTTACAATTTGCAAAAATGCCGTTGTAGAGCCTTATTTGGCTGATTGTGATAAAAATGCACACTTCCAGTTCTTACGTAACGGTTTCTTTAGCAGTGATGATGATCATACAAGAGAAAATCCTGTATTTAACAGGACTGTTTCCTTAAAAGACAGTTGGAAAAAACAAGTTGCGAAAAGCTGACATACTGTCTGCAACATAGTCTGATTTTGTGTATTTAATTTGTTCGATGTACTGAATGTCGGTATTCCCCTCTGTAAAGAGGCATGCGTGGATACCGGCATTTTTACCGCTTAAAACGTCAATTTCCCTGTCTCCTATCATTATAGTTTCCTCCGGATTTAAATTAAACTCTCTAATCATATACAAAAGTGCATCCGGAGCAGGCTTGTGAGGGAAATTATGTTCATTCGTAACAAAACCTTCAAAGTACTCCATCCAGCCGTATTTTTTTAGATATTTAAAGGTAACTGCATCTCTATGGGTATAAATGTAATTCTTACCTCCATTGGAAATAATCATTTTTAATGTTTGTTCTGTTCCCTCATAAGGTAGTGCTATAGGTTCAAGCTCAATAATGCCTTCTCTTCTGTAAAATTCTGCCCATTCTTCATCTGTTGCTTTGCAATATTCCCTTGCCTCTCCCAAACTCCGTCTGCTTTTTGAAAAAAGCACATTGTAGTCGCAAGGCTTTCCTACTTCTTCCATCAGTTGATGGAGAATCTTAACTGTGTGCGTATACGTATCAAATAAAGTACCATCAAAATCCCAAATAAAATTTTTCATAATATATCTCCGTATCTTTCAAAAAATTCTCTTAAAGCCCCGGAAACAGTCTCCGGTTCTACCAAAAAGCTACCGCCATGTTCTGCTTTATCAACTATATAAATCTTTTTTTCTCCAATGGCAGCCTTATGATTTCTTATGCTCATATTGCACGGAACAAAACTGTCTGCAGCTCCGTGAAAAAACAATATAGGTATATGACTTTTTGCCAAAATTTCCTCTGTATTTATGCCGTATATGGTAAATCCCCCAACAAGTTTACACATGATATCAAGAATGCGAATAATCAGCTTGCTTTTAACATGAAAATTCCGTGCTGCAACAAAGCTTATAATCTCCGCAGGTGACGTGAAGCCACAGTCCGCAATAATTCCTCGGACGTTATTAGGCAAATTTCTATCAGCAGCCATCATTACTGTTGAAGCCCCCATAGATAGACCACTTAAAAAAACCGGTGTGGTTTCTCCGAATCTATCAAGTATAAATTCTACCCAAGATACTGCATCATAACTTTCCTTTATGCCAAAAGTGATAAGTTTGCCTTCGCTTTTTCCATGACTTCTCTGATCAACAAGTAATACATTAAAACCATTCTCATGATACATTTGAACTGCACTGCAAAAATCTCTGCTGCCGGTTGATCTATACCCATGAAAAAGAATGATTGTTTTTTCTGTTTTCTTATTAGGTTTGACACAAGGGTAAAATCGTGCAGAAAGTTTTAGACCGTCAAAACTTTCTGTAGAAACCCATTGGTGCTCGGCTTCAACTATATATTTCATTCCGCGCTTTAGCACATCTTTATATGTGCAAAGAAAACTATCCTCATAAGAGTCTATGTCATCAACAGTTTTATTATTTCTTCTGACAAAAACATAAATAAAAACGCCTATCATTATAAGAGTAAATACAAAAATCAACGCCCCTAAGAAAAACAAAAATATTTTCACAACAGCCTCCCAATAATGCAAACAAAAATATACTGCAAGTTTATATGATTATTTTAATTTAATCAAGTAGAATAACGACGGCTGCTCAAAATATTGACTTTCATTTTAGCGTATGTTAGTATTCATTACATATTACATCATGCTGTTTTGGGAGGCAAAGCAATGGCAAAAAAATGCGATATACTATATATTCATTCCGGTAGAAATCCTATGACTTCAGAGAGTATAAAATACGGAATTGTCCCTATGGGAATTATTTCTATCTTGAATCAAATTCGTGACACCGGAGTTAATGTATATGGAATTAATCTTGCCTTAGAGTTTTCAATAAACCCTCAATTTGATCTTGAATCTGTTTTTAAAGACATAGAGTATAAAATACTAATGACAGATCTCCACTGGTATGAGCATTCGTTCGGTGCTTTATATATCGTAGAACAATCGAAAAAGTTTCATCCGAATATTCCCACTGTAATAGGTGGCTATACCAGTACGATTTACGGCAACGAAATTGCAGAGAACTTTCCTTGTGTAGACTATATTGTCACCGGTGACAGCGATTTGCCCATGGCGATGCTTACGGATTATTTGTTAAACAGAAACGATGTTAAAATCACTTCTATCCCTAATCTTATCAGAAGAGAAAATGACACAATAATTACTTCAGAAGATAAATGGGTACAGACTACTCTTGAAGACTTGGATTGTGTAAGAACTGATTTTTTTGAGCATTCCGAACAACTGCCTTTTCTCTGTACAGGCGGCGGTTTTAGAAAAAGCGGGGCGCAGTGGATTTGTGTGGCCCGTGGCTGCTTATATAACTGTGCTTATTGCTGCGGTGCTAAAGATAATCTGAACGCCCTATTCCGTCGTTGTAACGTGATAAAAAGAAGTCCTGAAAAGCTTGCGGGGGACTTCTACGCTCTTGCACAGAAGGGTATTCGCGTTTCACCAAGCCATGATTTTCAAATGTTTGGCAAGGATTATTATAAGGAATTATTTGCTCGCATAAGAGAAACAGGTGCAAAACCGGGCTTATATCTTGAATGTTTCCAACTGCCTACTAAGGATTTTATTGATGAGATTTCCATAACATTTGACAATAAAAATACTATTTTAGAAATTTCTCCCATTAGTGGCAACGAGCAGCTTCGCAATGAAAACGGCAAGCATTTTTCCAATAATGATTTATATGAGACTGTAAAATACATTCTCGCCAAAAAAATATACATTCAACTTTATTATACTGTAAATGTTATTGGTGAAACAGAAGCACAATTTATGGATACTTATTTTCAAATCAAATATTTGCATTTAGCTTTTAAATTGCGTGATATATTCTACCAGCGCATTGTACTTGATCCTTTAGCAGGCATGCGTAAATGGGATAATTTTAAATCGAGCTACAATACTTTTATGGATTACTACAACTATTGTCTTATTCCTCAAACAGAAGACAATCCACAAACAGGTTTTGACGACAGATGTGCAGTTCCCATGGAGAAAAAGTTAAAACTATTCAACTCGATTTTCGGCAAGTAAAAAAAAGCCAAGTACTTTTTTAAGTAACCTGGCTTTTTTTATTTATTAAATGAAATTAAACAAGAAGATTCTTTTCTGATTCTTCATCGAAGAAATGCATAACCTTTCCTTCAAAAGTTACGTAAATTGTTGCTCCGTATACCAAGGAATTACGTTCCTCATCATCAAGGGATATTGTAGGAATACGAACAATAAGTTTATCTCCGTTATCCTCAACAACGTGAAGATGAAGCTCGCTTCCCATCATTTCGTTAACAGTAATTTTGCAAGGAATAGCAGATGGATCATCTTTTTTTGCAATCTTAAAGTGCTCCGGACGCACACCAAGAATCAAACTTCTTGAGCTTATGCCCTTCTCCTTAAGCATTTCTGCCTTTTTACCTGTAATTTCGATCTTCGCTCCATAAGGTGTTACATAGTATTTACCATTTTCGCAAACAAGATCTGTTTTAAAGGTATTCATTTTAGGTGCACCGATAAACTCAGCAACAAAGAGATTGTCGGGCATATCAAATACCTCTGTAGGTGTACCAACTTGCATAACGAAACCATCTTTCATTATAACGATACGATCGCCCAAAGTCATAGCCTCCGTTTGGTCGTGTGTTACGTAGATAAATGTTGTATCAATCTTTTTACGAAGAAGAATGATTTCAGCTCTCATCTGATTTCTGAGTTTAGCATCAAGATTTGAAAGCGGCTCATCCATAAGGAAAACTTTACTGTCACGAACCATGGCACGACCGATAGCAACACGCTGTCTCTGTCCACCTGAAAGAGCACGTGGTTTTCTTGTAAGAAATTCTGTGATACCAAGAACCTCTGCAGCTTGAGTTACTTTCTCATAAACCTTTTCTTGAGGCACTTTTTTAAGTCTCAAGCTAAATGCCATATTCTCAAATACTGTAAGATGCGGATAAAGTGCATAGTTTTGGAAAACCATAGCAATATCTCTGTCTCTTGGTTGAAGGTCATTAACTACAACGCCATCAATCTCAACAGTACCGGCTGAAATCTCTTCAAGACCTGCAATCATACGAAGTGTTGTGGATTTACCGCAACCTGAAGGTCCTACAAAAACAATAAACTCTTTGTCGGCAATGTCAAGGTTGAAATCCTGTACTGCAACCGTGTCTTTACCGTATATTTTCTTTACATTTGTTAATTTAACTGAAGCCATATTTTTCCTCCTATTATCCTTTAACTGCTCCGCCTGTTACGCCCTCAACATAATACTTTTGTAATGCTAAGAACACGGCCGTAACGGGAACTGCTATAATAACACCGGCAGCACAGAACATTGTATAATGTGTATTTACATTGGTTTTAGAAAGCCATTCAAACATACCTACCGCAACACTCATACCTTGGCTGTTTTCATGAATCAAATAACTTGCGAGCATGAAGTCACCCCAAGGTGCCATAAATCCCATAAGGATTGTATAAATTACAATCGGCTTTGAAAGCGGCAAAATAAGCTTATAGAAAATCTGGAATCTTGTAGCACCATCAACACGTGCAGCTTCATCCAAGCTCTTTGGTATTGTATCAAAGAAGCCTTTTGATACGTAATAACCCATACCGCTACTTGCACAGTATACGATAATAAGTCCTATAGGCGCCATGCTCTCTGTCAAACCAAAGTCACTAAACACTTTATAAATAAGAAGCATTGTGAGGAAGCCTGGGAACATTCCTAAAATAAGCAAGAAGTTCATCAAGCCTTTTCTACCTTTAAATCTAAGTCTGGATAACACATAACTCATAGACAATACGAAAATCGTTTGTAAAAAGGCTGTCGCAATACCCATAATACCTGTGTTAATAAACCACCTTAAAAAATCAGTTTCTTTAAATAATCTTATGTAATTGTCCAAACCGAATTCTTTCGGCCACAAATAACTTACCTGCGCTGTTGTCTCAACTCTGAAAGACTCCAATACGATACCGAAGAACGGGAACAACCAGATAAGTGTTATCAGCACAAGGGCTACGTAAACTGCAATATTGCCAAGTCGTCTGCTGGCTTTTGCTCCGAGAAGACTTCTGCCGTTATACGCGTTAAGTTTTAAATCAACCTCTTTAATGCAAAGCATAAAAATGCCGGCCAAAACAGAGCAGAACATAATGGAAATTATTGAATAAGGAAGTAACTCCATTTTACTTTTTGCTTTATCAATTTTTAAAATAGAAATTAATCCCACAACTATCGGAATCACTGTCAGTATTCTCATCAATAACATCAACCATCCTCCAAAAGAGAAAAGTTTATCCAAAATAGATATTGAAATGTTATATCCAATGAAATCTACTACGATTCCTATCCATAAAAAGACTTTAGATAAATTTTTCATCAGCTATAATCCTCCTCGTTTTTAGTAGACGGGATTACGTTGTATACTATCAACGACAGTATCGCTACTACTACGAATACTAAAATACCAATAATAGAAGCTAAATAATACTTACTTTCTGCACTGTTCAGCGTCATCTTATACAACCACGTTATCAGCAAATCCGTATACGTTACGGAAACGCCGCCCGCCGTGCCAATTTCCGTATTGATGAGTTGATTGTTCTGCGTTAGCAAATAAATAACGTTAAAGTTGTTAAGGTTACCTACGAAGCTGGTCAAGAGGTAAGGACCCATAACGAACATCATATAAGGGAGTGTAATCTTTGTATACTGTTGCCAAGGCTTTGCGCCGTCAATACGAGATGACTCATAGAGGTCTTGAGGAATATTCATAAGAATACCTGTTGCCATAAGCATGATATACGGTATACCTACCCAAATATTAAGCACAACCAAAAGTATCTTTGATGAAATTTCATTCTGCCATAGCGACTGCTGATTCAAAGCAAGCATAGATTCAGGTATCAAATCCCAATTAAGAAGTAATTTTCCTATAATACCTGTAGCATCAAAAAGTTTTGCCACATAGAGAAGTGATACGAACTGCGGAATAGCAATTGTCATAACAAGAGCTGTTCTCCAGAATTTCTTAATCTTAATACCTTTTTTGTTAATCATTATCGCAACAAACATACCAAGGAAGTAGTTAGTAAATGTTGCAAAAAATGCCCACATAAGTGTCCAACCTAATATTTCGCCAAAAGCAAGACCAAGGCCGCCTTTTCCGAAATTAAACAGCTCATTGAAATTCTCAAGACCTACCCAACTGAACAAGTTTGCGTATCCATCGTGTGCTGCATCATAACTTGTAAAAGCAATAATCGTCATGTAAATGATAGGTAAAACAGTAAACGCCAAAATACCAAATAATGGCAATGATAAAAGTGTTTTATGGAACTGATCGTCAAGAAGTGATTTCAAATCATCTTTGCCGCTCCTAACTTTTTTACCTTTTGCAGTAATACCCATGCAAATACGACACTGTTTTACTTGTAATCTCCAAGTATAAATAAATGCTATAATAAAAATTATAGTAAGAAGGCCATACAGCATAACTTTTACTGAGTCATCGCCTGCTACCCAATATTCAACGTCCAAAACTTCATTATATACGTTTTGACCTTGTACTGTACCAACAGTAGAACCGGTATTGAACCAATTACCCTTTGAAAGCCAATAAATGCCTCCGCTGGGAACGAACATATAGCCTATAAAAACTATCTCAAACACTAAGAACAGTATACCTCTTAATATCTGTCCATAGTAGAAATTTCCGAAACCAAAAATAAAGAAAGAAATTTTAACTGCCCAATTACCTTTTGTAAATGTAGTAATTATGTCAACAATCTCATTCTTGATACCCAAGCCACAGCTTTTGAAAAAATTCAGTATCTTTATTCCAACACCCTTGAACCACAAGGGGATAGCACAAAAGAACAATTTAAGCTTATACAAAAAGGCTTGGAATTTATTTAGCTTTAAATAATCTAAATCGCTTAATTTTTTCATAATAAAAATTCCCTTTTTATAACGAAAAGGCATTGTTAGTAGATATACAACGCAACATTCCTGCTTGTATGTCGGCTAACAATGCCTTATTGCTTAAGGCAGGGCGAGCCAAAAAGACCCACCCTATCTTATCAGTTAAAATCCAAAAACATTATCCTTCAACGGGGATAAGTGTGATAGTTCCTGTTTGTGCACCGTCCCATACGAGCTGAACTTTATATTTGCCGTCTGCTTCTACAACACAGTTAGTTGAGCTGTTGAATCCTTCAGCACCAAAGTTAACATCCCAAGAAGCACCTTGACGTACTTTATATTCTTGGCCTGCTTTTAACTCAAGAACATCTGATGTAAATGTGCCGTCAGGACCTTCTGTCATAGCAATATCTGTATCCCAATTTGTATTGCAGATATTACCGATAACAGACCAAGCGTTCTTCTGCTCATCTGTCATTTGGAACAAACCATCAATAGCAGCTTTGTACTCTGTAAGAGCTGTCTTAAGATCATCTTCGCTTGTAGCTGCTTTAGCCTCTGCGCCGAGAACCTTAGCTATATCCCACCAAGAACCATGAATTTGTCCTTGAGGAACACCAAATTCTCCTTGTTTTGCAAGAGCTGCAAGAGAAATGTTTGACTGTACTTTCTCAGAAGCTTGAGCTTCTTTATTTGACGGACCCCATTCAAAGCTCTCAAATCTTTGGCTCTGGCACTCTTTACCTGTCAAATATTGAGCAAGTTTAGAAAGAACAGCAGCTCTCTTTGAGTCTGTCTGAGGTTTAACGCCCATAAGCTTATTACCTGTGTAAGAACCGAGGTGATATGATTTGCCATCTACTTCAAATGAAGGAAGATCTGTAGCACCGAGGTTATCACCAAAGTGAGCAGCAGCATCGCCTGCAGCCCAAATACCTGTAATAACTACGCCTGCATCTGTGAAAATGTCTGCGTTGCTATCATAGCATTTTGACTGAGCAAGTTTTTGCATACCCTTCATAGCGATAAGTCCCTCAGCAGAATTAATTGTATCCTCTACAGAAGAGAACTCACCCTTCTCGTTCATTGTCCAGTTAGATTTACATCCTGTAGCAAAGAAGAAAGAAGCTGTATACCATGCGTTCTCAAGAGCAAAACGGAATACTTTGTTGTTAGCTTCACAAGCAGCGATGATTTTCTCAAGGCTTTCTGCATCAGCGTCTGAAATGATGCTCTTGTCATAGTACATATAGTAACCATTGTCGCTTGTCATAGGATAAGCATAAAGCTCACCTGCAACAGTTGCAGCAGCAACAGAACCCGCATCGTTGTTTGTCTTTATTGTCTCAGCTGCACCTTTACCGGGTTTTGCAAGAGCTTTAGCCTGTACAAGACGAGCAAGCTGATCCTGTGCGAAACAATAAATATCCGGAGCTGTAGCAACGTCGTTTACAATTTTAGAACCTGCATCAGCCTCTGTAACACCTTCGATGCTTGCTTCGATTTTAATTCCCGGGTTTGCCGCTTCAAAAGCTGCGATCTGTTGTTTGAACTGATCAGCAACGCCCTCTTTCTCTGAAACCCACATTGTGATTTTATATGTACCTGTAAGGTCCACATCTGCTGCGTTTGTTCCTGCAGCCGGGTTGTTAGTTGTAGTATTGCCGCCACAAGCTGCAAAACATGTAACGATCATAGCAACAGCTAACACAAGTGTCATGATTTTTCTCATTTTCATAAGAAACCCTCCTGAATATATTACTTTTTCACCTAATAGGCTTAATACCAATTATATATTTTAAAAAAAATATGTCAATACTTTTATATTTTTTGTGAACAAAATAATACTATATTTTAAACGCTCCAAACCCGGGCAATTTTTTACCTTCATAGTCAAACAAACATTGATTCGCCCACTCATTAGAAGTACTTTTTCCCTCTTCTTGAATATATTTTTGCCCTGCTTCAGAAGCCCAACAAATTCCCTCTCCCGGCAGCCACAAAGGTTCCCAATAAAAAATTCCGTCAATTTCATTCGCTTTTGCTGCCGATATAAAATCTCTGATAAAATCCGCCTGACCTTGCGGCGAAACAGGATACCTTTCCGTAAACCCCGGCACATAAGCCCTTTCCGAGTCAATAACGAGCCTGCATTCCTCTCCTTCAAGAAGGTACGGTTTCAAAGTAAAACCATAGCCCAACTCCATTACCATGACTTTTTTGCAAAAGCTCTTACACTCGTTTAAATTATCAAAAAGTTCCTCCGGTGTACCATGCCAATACGGATAATACGAAGCACCTATAATATCATAATCTATGTGCCATTTATCCATATTAGTAAAAAATTCCCTATATACCTCTTTGTCGTTACTTCTTTCAAGGTGAAGAATTATTTGAGCTTTCGGCGCTGCTTCCCTGCAAGCTCTGCATCCGGCTTCCACAAATTTACAAAAAGTCTCATAATTTCCTCTTTTGCCATTTTCTTCCAATTTACCCAAAGGCCACAAAAAGCCATTTGTGATTTCATTACCCACCTGTATAAGTTCAGGAAGAACATCTTCGTCACTCGCTCTTTTTAAGCATTCTTTTGTAAACTCATACACTTTTGCTGCAAGTTCATCTACGGAAAGACCTCGCCACGCCTTTGGTGTCATTTGTTTTGCCGGGTCTGCCCAAAAATCACTGTAATGCAAATCCATAAGCAGATGAAAACCTTTGCTTTTTGCAAGTTTTCCTAATTTAATATAATTTTCTATATCACAATTTCCTGCGAGATACGGTTCTTTTTTATCACTGTAAGGGTCATTCCAAACCCTTATCCTCATATAATTAACACCATTTTGGCGAAAAGCATCAAGAGGATCAATCTGCAAATCTCCGTCATAAAACTTTGCGCCATGCTCCAATTCCTCAATATATGTCGAAACATCTATACCGAGAATCATTGCGTACCTCCCTTATGTTCAGCAAATTTAACCGGCTCATTGTCCTCTCCGAAGTCAACAACTCGAAGATTTATAGCACGATAACGATAGCGCGCCATTTCATTAAGACGCAACACATCGTCCTCTTTCCCTGTAAATCCACAACGAAGACAATAATATTCTTTCTTTTCTTCGTCAAAAAACATATCAATATCAATATCTCTCATAAAACATGAGGGACAACGGAAATTCAATTCGCCTTTTGTAGCTTGAGCCATGTTTTTATTTCTCCTTTACTTATGGTTTTGCGTAAAGATAAATGATATACAGGTGAAAATGCAATACCCTCTTCTACTGTAGCTTCGTCATTGTCCCCACCCATTTCAACAGCAGTAATAACTTCCGGTATCTCTACTCTCGCAACATTTGCATTAGCTTTTATAACTTTTCTGCCAAGATAAGAATAATTAATTTTTTCTTCATCCACATTCAAAATAATATTTGACATGTCTGCCTGGTATTCTGTTGTACCGAATCCACCTGTAAAATATTCTTCAAAAGTTACATTTTCGTCAATATCGTTTAGAACCTTACGTTGAGTAATAATTTTACCTTCCGCATCCAATATCGTAAATATTGACTGAATTACTATATCAATTCCACCAAGTGTTACCGTTACAGGATCTGCGGTAAGTCGTACTCCATTTTCAACTCTTTCAAATTTTGCCATAGTTCTGCACAAACAAAGGTCTGTACTTTCTCCTTTGCAGCTTACTTTGCAAGAGCGAATCGTACCGGCGCCTGCATAATGCGTAAAATATCCGGCACGATAATTAATCTGAATAAGATACGGATATGAAGCATCATATACATTATCAGTTCCTATTCCTGTTTTTTGTGGTACGCGAGCAATATATGGTCGTAAATCAATCATCGCACCACCTTGATTAAAATCAAAACAAGTTCTCATTGCAGGATCAGCATACCAGAAATACTCTTTGTTGCTTCCATAGAGTATATCTTTCCAAAGTGCACATTCTCCTTTTTTATATTCAACATGCGACTTTCGATAATAATCGGCAAATTCGCTCATTGTCATATCATCCAACTTGCCCTCAGCCTTTAATCTGCCATAATATTTCATGCCGTCATCGTATGATTTAGCCAAAAGCTCATAAGGAGCTTCCCATCTTCCTCTGCGATTAAGCCAACCGGGTCCTACAAACATCATATTATAACTGTATCCGTCATTATATTTTGCAAGATGTCTGTACTGGTCTATCAGATTATAGAGATAAGGATACTCGTATTCTCCGTTTTCTTTATAGTAAATCATTCCGCGAAGCACATTTTGAGGATGTGTTCCAAAGTTTGAACCATTTCCGTCAAAACATGCCATCAAATCACGCGACAAATGTGGTATTGCAACTATTCCGGAATCATCTTCCGCACAAGAAGCAGGGCAATGAGAATTTACTTTTGACGGTATCCAAGGATTCCACGGTCCCCCATCCATAAATGTATACCAAGAATTGTTGCACGTATGATATGCCTTGGGACCTTCCTCCCAACAAGTGGCAACAGCACATTTTACCTCTGGGTATTTCTCCTTAATATAATTTATAGTAAAAGCATCAAGAAAATAACTGCTTGTTGATTGCGGATAAAAACCAAATTTATCATGAAATTTACAAAAAACATCATCAACAATTTCTTTCTTGGTATTTTCATCAAACATCCATATACAAAAGTCTTCCGTTTTATATTTTGCTTTAAATTCCGGACAAGGCAGACCAAGCAATGAAAGTCCAATCTCATCACCGTACTTATCATGGTCTTCTTTCGCCATTTCTATTATGATATCCGAAAAAAGTGATGCATACGTTATTTGAATCGTTGTTTTCAGTCCGTATTTGTGTGCGCAATCTTGCTGAAATTTAAAAATCTCAAGCGATTCATCGCGAACTCCTTTTCCCTTACCCAAAGCTTTTTCCGCGTATTCAGGAGAAAGCTCAGGACGATGAATAATATTTACTATAAATTTATTCTCCATTACAAAATCTTCCTTTATTTGCACTTAATAATTACACTTGTTTGTCCACCCAAGGTGACCGATGTTTGCTGAATTTTTGCACTTCCCACACCAATATAATCTCCGATAGACCATGATTTATATTCTTCAAGTGCCGAATTTGCAGCCAAATCAATTGTAGCCTCCTCTGTATCTGTATTGTGAAGGAGTAAATATGTTTCATTTTCGTATTTTATAATAAATCCGCCAAGAGATGAATCATAATTAAACGAACTGTAATCGCCGCGAGCTATTGCTGGATATTTATGACGAAATGAAATAAGTTTGCAGTAATAATTATAAAGACTATTCTCATCTTTTATTTGTTCTGCAACAGTTGTCGGAATTTGCTTATCATCCGGGTAAGTAGCTCCAACAGGATTCATTATGCCATCTTCATCGCCCCACAACATGGCAAGTCGACGGTTTGCATCTGTACTTTCACTACCTCTTGAACCTCTCATTCCTATTTCCTCTCCATAATAAATTACCGGAGAACCTGCACATAACAAATACATGTTTGCTGCCATACGCATATAATTTTCTGTTACGAAAGCACCTGCAATTCTATCCACATCGTGGTTTGATAAGAACGGCATCATCATTCCGTTTGAATTTTTTCTGTAAATGCCGTCCTGCAATGATTCTACATATCCTGTAAATGTAGAAATAGATGATCCTTTTACAGCTCTCGCAACAGCTCCTTCTGCCTGAGACATACCAAAATTAAAGCAGTTCATAGCAGTGTAGTAATCGAGAATTTCAGTGTCTCCTGACCAACATTCCCCCACACAGTAAATATCCGGTTTAATTTTATACAGCTCCTCCATATACCATTTCCAGAAATCAACAGATTTAGCTGTATTTCCGTAATAAATATATTTTACTGCATCAAATCTAAACCCATCAACACCCAAATCAAGGTAATATTTGGCAACTTTAAGCACATCCTCTTTTACGTCAGGATTATCAAAGTTAAGCTCAGGCATATCTCCGGAGAAGTTGCACTCATACCAGCAATCAATTCCTGCAATCTTCTGGTACGAAATGCCACCAGCCTTTTCTGCTGTCTTAACACAAGAGTAATAATCGTAATACTTATTATTAACGTCGCCCTTCATGCGAGCCTCTTTGAAATCCATAAACCATTTGTGCCCTGTAGATGTATGGTTTATTGCAAGGTCAAGTATAAGCTTTACATTTCTCTCTTTACAAAGAGAAATAAGCTCTTTAAGGTCCTCCTCTGTACCAAATCTCCAATCAATTTGATAGTAATCCTTTGCATCGTACTTATGATACGAAGGCGACGTAAATATAGGAGATAACCATATTCCCTGCACACCAAGGCTTTTTCCGGAATTTATATCACCATCATTAAGATAATCAAAACGATTAATAATTCCGCGTAAATCTCCCACTCCGTCATTATTAGAATCTGAAAAAGATCCCACAAAGACTTGGTAAAATGTCCTGTAATTATCTTTTATAGGATCAACCATAGGTTTTACCTCCTGGTTTGTTTCCTTTTGTCCGCATCCCACTGCTGAGAGTACCATGAGTACCACCGCCAATAACACAATAATAATTTTTTTCATTTTTTCCTCCGCAATAAATCTTATTTAATAGAATTAAGTAAAGCATCATCAATTTTTCCCCAGGCATTTGGTCCCGAGCACTTTACATAAATACCAACTGTAATGTTGTCTCCCTCATTATACACGATATTATTTATATTTGCAGTATGCCATTCATCATATACCGTTATTTTTGCATCTGCCCTATATGCGATTTGTTCATTAATTTTTATATATGCATATATTTCGGTATCGCCTCCGTCTCCTCCCATAATCGACACTGAATACTTATATTTTCCGGTTTTCAACCCTGTTACCTGCTGTTCTAATGTAAACTCTACAGTATTTGCACTTGCTCCCCAAAAATGATAATGCTTGGTGCCGGTTACTGAATCACTAACCTTGTCCTCCACTTTAAGTTCATCAAACTTGCTGATTTGTGTTGCAACCCAAGGACTTTCACCTTCTTCAAAACTCCAATTATCAAGATAATTATATTCTACCATTGAAATATAGCAGTGTGCCTTCATTCCGCCGGCCGTTCCTTCTACGGAATACTTTGCCACGCCCCCGCTTTTCATTGCCTCTATATCTACATTCTTCCATTCTACTGCAATTTCTTGTTTTGAATTATCCGACATAATTGCATTAACCTTATCAGGAAGTACAATATCTCCATTGAGGTCAAAAATAATATTTAAATCTTCTACAGCATCTGCCTTAATTGCAACATTATTACCATTTCTTAAAAGTCCAAAAACTTTTAACGCCTCTGTTGCCTTTCCTTGAGCATCAAAAAAGGCCTGATTGTCAACTGCACAGCCACCATACCACTTACCTGCATCCTCCGAATCATATTCCGTCGCATAAGAGGCAGCCCATCCGGAACCGTACTTTTCCCATAGAGCAAGGTTATCCTCATAACTTTTTCCTCCTACGGAAATCCATGTTCCTTCCCAATAAAATACACCAATACCATTTGTGGTTTTATTTACCACAGTATTTACTACATCACGCACAAGGTTTGACTGTCCTTGTATTGTAAATGGATAATTTTTAACAATCCCACCGCCGTCTCCGATGGTATTTCCGTAAAAATCTGTATCCCGGGCTGTATAAGCGTATGAAGTTTCAGCTACCATTACTTTTTTATTATATTTTTCTGCAACATCAGAAAGAACTTCTGCCAAATTATCCAGAGTTCCATGCCAAAACGGATAATATGATGAAGCAAATACATCATAATCCACCCCATAATAATCAAGATTTGTGCTATAACTTACATAATTTGAAACTTTCTCAGGATTTGCAAAATGCACTGCTACTAAGGCATTGGGACAAACTTCTCTTACAGCTTTTGAACCGGCTGACATTAACCGTGTAATTTTTTCCCAACCACCCAGTTCTGTTGAAAACTCTCCACACATAGCTCCGTTAGTTTCATTTCCAATCTGAACCATTCCGATGTCGGCTCCGGCGTTTTTGAGCTTTTCAAGACTTTCTCTTGTATACGCATACAAAGCTTCTGCTTTATCTTCAATATTCATGCCTTCCCATGCTTTAGGCTCCATTTGTTTTGCCGGATCTGCCCAAAAGTCGCTATAATGGAAATTAACCAAGAGCTTCATTCCGTATTTTGCTGCTCGTTTGCCGATTTTCACAGCATTTTCTATATCGCAATTGCCTCCGCCGTAACCTTGGCCGCTTTCATTAAAAGGATCGTTCCAAATGCGCACTCTAATATAATTTATACCATTAGCACTTAAAATTTCATAAACATCCTTTTCTTCTCCGTTGTGATCATAATATTTAACACCACTTGCTTCAAGAGACGGAACGCACGATGCATCCATTCCCAGTATAAAGTCCTTGGGCATATTTTCTACTTTTTCTACATAAAGTGTGTCTGACTGTACATTTATTTTATTTTCTGAATCACTTTTTTGACAAGCACATAGCAAAAGCACTAATATCACTAATGCTACGGCTATAGCCATGGTTAAAGTTTTCGTAAGTATTCTCATAAAAACTCCTTTTCACCTTTTTGTGAACAGGTTCATTTTATCATTGGCTAAATAAAAAATCAACGAAGAAAGCAGACTTCTCATAAGGATGTTGGATTCCTCCTTGTAGGGACCGGCGTCCTCGACGGTCCGTAAAGGTATAAATTTGATCCGCAGAAAGCAAAGATGAACCCCGACAGATTTAGTCTGCCGGGGTTATCTTATTTTGTCATGGAATTGATTTTATTTTTGCATTCTTCCCAAGATCCTTCTACAAAAGCATCCTTGTACAACCGCAAAGCCATATCATCGTTCATAAAAATCATAACTATATTGTTTTTCTCTTTGATTTTCTTGATATTGCTGTATTTGAGTTTGCTTACAGATGTATGATCTGTAAGCACGATTTCATCTTCCAAAAATTCTGTGGTGCGCATCCATTCGGTAACACCATATGTAGTTGAATATAGCTTGTATCTTTTCGCCCAAACCGCAAAACGCGAGAAAAACAACTTAAAAATCGATAAAAACAGAAACAAACCAGAAAGATACCAGTCTATCCAATCTCCTCCGATAAAGAAATAGAGGGTAATCAATCCAAGTCCAATCAACCCAACTATACACCAAAGAGCAAACAGTATGATATTTGCTGTTCCATGCAAATGATATTCTTTTGCCCAAGACATCATTTCTTTTTTCGTTATTTTGTATTCATTTTTCATTGTGAAAATCCTTTCTGCTTTTATCGCCAGTTTCGCCTTTGTATTACAAAGTCACAGGGCAAAGCCCATACCCCTTATTCTTCTGTCTTCAAATGCTTGTAGTACCAACGCATTGGGTTTTCATAGATATACTTTCTGCGTGTTTCATAATCATCTCTATCACGCACAATATGTTCGGCAGAGGAACGCTGAAACATTTTTTCTATTCCAAATTCTTGCTTGCAGCTACGCGAAGTTAAAGACTTAAACGCGCAAACTACATCATCCAAGGTAGGGGAGGGGCTTGCTCCTCCCGCCTTTTCATGCAGAAAGATAACTGCATGGATATGGTCGGGCATAATATAACATAATCTTCAATGGTTACACTCGGAAATCGAGCCTCAATCAACTGTAATTGCTCTTTTACAACCTTGCCGCAAGGTCTGTTTTAACTATTTCGGATAAGATATTCATTCTGTCACGGATGCATATCGTAACAAAATATGCACCTACGGAGCTGTAATCAAAATTTTTTAGCCTTGTTGGTTTTCTTTTCGGCAATTCTTTTTCCTTATCCATTTTCATCACCCATGTCATTATAACAAAAATCGGCAGAGAAAACAATATCTCTGCCGATTTTTGTTTGTAGGGGCGTTCTTCGAACGCCCGCGGGCGACCAATGGTCGCCCCTACGAGTAAACATCCTTATGAGAACCAGCCTAAACGCAGGTCTTTTCTGCTGTTACTTATTAGAATCCTTGTTTTTTTAAATCATGTACAAGCTCGACATAAAAAGAACGAACATCAAAACCCTTAATATTTTCACGATTAAGATCTATCATATCTCCATGAGAAATACCTCTTTCTCCATTTGTACGCAAGAGGGTATATTTCTCTCCCCAAGCAAAAGAAGACTCTCCGACCAACCCATCATTTTCGCCATCAAAATTTTTTACATATCGGTAAGATATATTAAGTGGAAACCGCCCTTTTTGTGGGCGACTCATTACAGAACCAACGCTTTGAGTATATATTCCTTCGGGAAAAGAAATTTTTTCGTTACGCTCTTTACAGGCTTTAGCTGTCAAATCGTTCACTGCCGCTAAGAAATCCGGTGTTTCTTCTGCAATGACATTCATGCTGACATTATATGCACGTGCAATCTTATTTTTTGTTTTTTCAGGTACTGAATGCAAAAGACTTTCTGCAAATAAGCATCCCCTATGTGGTGTGCTAACCGTTGTTAAGGAAGCAACATATGGTGCCATTCCGAATTCCGATATGGCGTAACAGCAATCCAAACCGCCCTTCGAATGGGCAATAATATTCACTTTTTCACACTCGAAACGTTCTACTATCAATTTTATTCTTGCCGCAAGCTCTCTTGCACTTTCTTTAACCGGTAACGCAGACTGATGTTGTCCGTAATGTATAGTTGCTCCATGCAATTTGAGTGTATGCGGTATTCTGCCCCAATAATTGAATAATTTATTATCTCTAAAAAACACACCATGTACAAGTACAATCGGATATTTCGTTTTGCAAAATTCAACAAGGTCGGGATTTGATGTTATTCTCTCTTTCTCGATTTCGTACTCTACCTCGCAAGATGTAATATTAACTATTTTGGTAAGAATAATTAAATTAAGTATGGGTATCATGCCACAAAGAGCGCCTATCACGCGCCATTTTATTCCTATTTGTAAAGATGTACAATACACACATATTATCCCGTTCCAAAAAAGTAAAGCAGATAAAATTATGCAATATAAAGCACTAAATACAAAATCCAAATATGCATTGGGAATCGTATAAAACGCTAATATGATGTGAAAAAACAAAGATGGAACAAGTGAAAAAATAAATAACGCTAAAAGCACCGTGCCATGGTTGCATATTTTAAGCCGCCACTTTTTAGTCCCTTTAGGATTTATACCCGGTAAAATATTCAGTAAAATAAAAAGAGGTATCAACAATATAAGTGTATATGGGAATTTTTTTGCAAACAAATAACTGTTAAGCAAGAAAACGATTAAAATACAATAAATAATATTTGATAATGTTATACATCTTCTCATATCGTTCTCCTTTTACAAATACTTTTTGTGAACATTTACTGTTTAATTTATATCATAACCATATTGATAAATCAATAATCGTGGCAAAAACCGGCAAAAACTTCTTCACAAAAAAAGTTTGACATATAAAAAGTTTTATTATATAATCTAAGAGCTTTCGACGAATGTCACTATTCTTGTGGAAAGATGGTCGAGTTGGTTTAAGGCACCGGTCTTGAAAACCGGCGTAGGTGTGAGCCTACCGTGGGTTCGAATCCCACTCTTTCCGCCATCGATGGGCAATGAAAAAGATATTGCCCAAGAAACCCCCGATTTTATCGGGGGTTTCGCCGTTTCTACGGTCAGAAAAAAATTTGCGATTTTGCGAATGCGAAAATGGTGCATTTTCCTTTGTAGCAGGTTGTGAACT
>JAFWZH010000283.1 GCA_017522515.1 Clostridia bacterium | reverse complement strand
GTAGCGGAAAATACATTCACCCTCACGGTCAGCATCAGTTGCACAGATTATTTCCGTGACATCATTCCTGAACATAAGGTTTTTGAGAATGTAAAACTGTTCCTTTGCATTTTCTGATACCGTGAACTGCCAGTTTTCAGGAATCATAGGGAGCTGCGAAAAACTCCATTTAGCGGCCCAGCTTTCACAATAATCGTTGGGATATTTAAGTTCTACAAGGTGTCCATAGCACCAAGATACAATGTAGCCGTTCCCCTCAATATATCCTTTGTTCTTGTTCTCTGCCTTGACGACAGAACTTATTCCACGGGCAACTGAGGGTTTTTCGGCTATAATTAAAATTGACATAGAAAACTTCCTTTCTTTTATGAGATTTCTATTTCCCAAAATTGAAAAAAACTTGATTTTGGGAAATAGATGTGATATAATAAGATTATCAAGTAGCAGAGGTGATTTGCAAATGAAACTTATTGAAAGAAAAAATTATCTTGATAAGATTATTAGTGTTATGGGAACACCCGATATTAAGGTGATAACAGGTGTCAGACGTTCAGGAAAGTCAAAATTGCTTGAAGCATTCAAAAAATACGTTATTAGTGAAAATCTTGATGCAAATATTATTCATATTAACTTCAATCTGCCTGAATTTGAAGAGCTAACAGAATATCACAGACTGTACAATTATATCAACGAACACTATGCAGACGAAAAAGAAAACATCGTTATGATTGATGAGATTCAGATGTGTACCGATTTTGAAAAAGCTGTAAACGGTTTACACGCATCGGAAAAATATGATATATATATCACAGGCTCTAATGCTTTTCTGCTTAGTTCAGACCTTGCCACACTCTTTACGGGACGAACATTTGAAATTAAAGTATATCCATTTTCCTTTGTCGAGTATATCAAGTATTTTGGAACTGAAAATATCTATGATTCCTTTGATAAATACGTTCTTGAAGGTGGTATGTCCGGTTCCTATCCATACAAGGAAAATGAAGCAAAATACGACTATATTGCCGAAATCTTCAATACGCTTATTGTCCGTGACATTCGCAAAAAGTATAAAATCCGTAATCCTGCATTGATGGACAGGCTTGCCGATTTTCTTATGGATAATATCTCAAATCTCACTTCATCGAGAAGTATTGCTGATACACTCAACAGCAATAAGGACAAGATAAACCATAAGACACTCGGAAACTATATCCAGTATCTCTGCAATGCTTTTGCATTTTATAAAGTTCCAAGATACGATATTAAGGGTAAGAAATACCTTACCTCAAATGAAAAGTATTATCTCAGCGACCATTCTTTCCGTTATGCAAAATTAGGTACAAAGAATATGGATTATGGTCGTACTCTTGAAAATATCGTTGCGATTGAACTTCTCCGCAGAGGATATGAGGTTTACGTCGGTATGTTATACAAAAAGGAAATAGATTTTGTGGCTATTAAGCGTAATGAGAAAATTTATATTCAAGTTTCTGATAACATTACAGACGAAAAGACGTTTGAGCGTGAGGTTTCTCCGCTTTTAAAGATATCCGATGCATACCCCAAGATACTCATTGCACGAACAAGACACGATGAATATGATTATGAGGGTATCCGCATCGTTGATATTGCAAATTGGCTTTCCGATTAAATCTACTTCCCAAAATTGAAAAAAACTTGATTTTGGGAAATAGATTGGTTTATATGAAAAGTGACACTGTAAATGACACTGTAAGTGATACTGTAAATGGCACTGTAAATAATACTACAAATGTCGAGGTAAATGTCGGTGTAAATGTCGGAGTAATACTTGACATCTATAAAAATGTTGTATTGTTTTAAGAGTGATATTTCGTTCAACATAAGTAGAATGACATAACAAATATGTTTTGCTATTGATTTTTTGCAAAAAAGGTGGTATAATATACTTAGAAAAGATATGAAAAGGCTGGTGACACCGATGAAAATCAAAACAAAAGAACAGCTTCACCAAGAGAATCTGGAAAGAATAGCAAAATATAGACCTCTTGATGATGATTTTATGCGTGAGCTTTTTCGAGATAATATTCCGCTGACGGAAATGGTGCTGAGAATTATCACAGGAAAGAAGGATTTAAGCGTTATCCGACAGGAAACACAGTACGATATGAAACAGGTACTAAATGCCCGTTCACTTTGCCTTGATGTATTTGCAACCGACAGCGAAAATAAACGCTATAATCTTGAAATTCAACGTGCCGATAAAGGTGCGACAGTCAAAAGGGCAAGATACCATTCAAGCGCCATAGACGTTGAATCTCTTAATGCAAAAGGAGATTTTGAAAATCTTCCGATTACATATGTTATTTTTATCACAGAAAATGATGTCCGTGGTGAAAACAGAGCGATATATCATTTTGAATGGCGTGATACCGAAACAGGCAAACCTTTAGACGACGGAACGCACATTATTTATGTAAACGGTGCGTACAATAACAAGGAGGATAACTCCGATATTGCAAAGCTTATGCACGATTTCCGCTGTAGTAAGTCCAGCGATATGAATTTTGAGCTTTTTGCATCGAAAGTAAAATTCTTTAAAGAAACCGAGGAGGGAGTGAAGCATATGTGTAAACTTAATGAAGATATGATAAATGAAGCTACTAATGAAGCAAAATACAAAAATTCTGTAAGTATTGCTTTAAATCTTATTTCAATGGGGTTGAATCTAGAAGATATTGCCAAAGCGACAGGACTTTCCATCGAAGAAGTTCAGGAGCTATCACAAAATCTTAAAAAGGCAGAGTAAATGTCGGAGTAAAACTTAATAAAACTCAAACATCCATTTTAAAGGAAATTGATAAAAAACCTGAAATAACGATTGATGAATTATCAAAATTAATTTCTGTTGAAACAAGAACAATTGAGCGTAATAT
>JAFWZH010000282.1 GCA_017522515.1 Clostridia bacterium | reverse complement strand
TTTCCTCCTTTATGTTTTTGACAAAACTATTACAATGAAAAATCATCAATGATACTTTGCATAAGAATTGAATCTTCCATTGACAATTCAGGTTGTAATTTCAAAAGCAATTCTTTTTGGTTGGACTTTAGATATTTACGGCCTATGTAATATCCATCAGCTACTTTTACACCGCCACCATATCTTCCTCGAATTGTTTCAATAGGATGTGAAAGCGTTAATTCATCAATATCGTATTTAATTGTTCTTATAGATACGCCAAATTCATTAGCAAGATTTATTATTGTATCCTGCCGTCTACAGCAGAGAACTTTTAGAATTGCTTCACGTCGTTCATTTGGTCGCATATTCTTCTTCACGCTTTTCACATCCTTTCCTTTGTTTTGCCTGAATATATCATAAAGGTTAAAGGTGCAAGGTTTTTGCACCTTTAGAAAATAATTTCATATTAGTTGTTGTTTTTTTAGAATAGAATGGAAAAGAAAAATCCGATAAGGTACAATAGAAAATTGTATCTCATCGGATTTGATTTTTATTTTACAAGACTTGCTAGCCATGGAGCAAGCGGACGAGCAATTAGTCTTGCATTAAGGTATGCCATTTCTAATGTCAAACAGGTGTTTCCTAAATAGTATCCATCCATAACTGTTAGTGTCATAGCAAGATCAGGTTTCTCCATGTTGGTTAGGTAAATAGGAAGGAGATATTGTAATTTGCTTTGATACCCCTGTGGTACGACAAGAGCTGGTTCTATAATTGCTTTTCGCCTTGCTATTTCAACTGCCGTTTCAAGAAGCAGAGGAAGATTTTTAGCTTTGCGTAGTTTAAGTGGAATACGTTCCAGATTCTCAGAATCACATAGAATGTGATCCACGTTTACACGAATATGCCACTCCGGATTAAAGTTTACACCATTTTTTGATATAGATATGTAATTAGGTTTTTCAGGCAGCGGTTCAATATGGTTCAGCAGGGGAGAGACATCATCGCAAAAACCTCTGAAAAACCAATTTAGACTGGTATCTGACTTTTTGTTTCGATCAAAACATGCATAAATTGCTTTGAACCTCTGTGTATAGAGACCTGTATGAAAACAGGCATGTTCATTTTCTATATGAAAATACTTTGAGGCTTCTTCATTATCTGATGCGGTATTATAGTCAATACTTAGTTTTCTGAAAATAGTATGTATATATCGTTCCAATATAGGAGTATCTGTATTTTTTGTTTCTATCATTGGCTTTTTAAATCTCCATGATTCTGGTAATGCCATTTGTTGTAATTCATCAAGTTGTCCATACCAATCTGGGATATAAGCAAATTCAAATAAATCTGTATGTATCATCATTTAAACACCCTGCACTTTGGAAGTGCCTCGAGATACTGTGCCTGTATCTCAGCTTTCATATCTTCATCTACATATCTATAGATAGTTCCGTCATCTCTGACCTTTACTCTAATTGACAGAGCGTTTATGTAGCTGTCATAGTGTGAAAGTAGTTTAGATTGTGCCTTTGAGTCACCTTTGATTGCATTGCGGGCAGTATTATAATCAAGTTCCATTATTTTACATTCCTTTCATAGTACTTTTTAATTTCTTTAAAAGCATTACGTTTTCGTTCAAATACCGAGCGTTCCGAGATCTGTAAAGTTTTTGATATCTCATAAATTGAAAACCCGTACCAAAACTCTAATATCAGTACCTCCTTTTGTTTCTCGGTTAATAAAATCATTGCCTGATATAACCAATCTATTGTTACAAGGCACTCATGACCTGCCCTATCAGTAATTATATGTTCTGAGGGGTATATATCATTTTTACCTTGTGTTTCTAATATACATTGATCTTCATATAGATTGAGTATTTCGGACTGATGAATTTTATCCGCAGCAGTGGCAAGTTTACTGCTGCAATGTCTCATAACTGACTTACTGAAGCTGTCGAACATAGCAAGTTCAATTTTACTATGTTCATTTGGGAGAGTAGACATAGTGTTTCCCTCCCTCCGTATTCAGTTTCAAGAATATGCCTTTTGATCCTCCTAATAATATTAAGAGAAAAATTAGTGTAAAAATCGGAAAGTCACTAATTGTAAATTTTTTATGAACAAAAAGCAGTATAGTCTTT
>JAFWZH010000281.1 GCA_017522515.1 Clostridia bacterium | reverse complement strand
TCCGTTGGTTGAAAGTGCAGCTCCGAGAAGATTTGTGCTTTCGGCATACGCAAACAGAATATTGCTTCCGGTGGGATTCTTTACGGCACTGAGGTTTCCTCCGGTAAATCCGTAAGAGCTGATACTTGAGGTTACATCTGCTCAAAATCAGGGACAAGGCGGAGAGAATAATCTCCGCAAAATATAAACATAAACGTGAATATTATTCATAGTAATAGAACCGTCCCGTGATAGGTTGTTTGTTATTACTTTTTTTGACTCTCATCTTTTTAATGCTTCACACTAACCGTCCCCTGATTGTTCTTTCTTAAAATTTAAGCTTTATACAAGCTTCCTTAAGTTTTGCTAATTCATCTTTTATACTATTCAAATTTTTTCTTAAGCCACTAATGTCAGTTTTTTCTTTTTTTATAATGATGTTTAACTGTGAAATATATTTTATTATTTTTTCAAAATTATTCTTAAAGGCTTTAAAAATACTTTCATTCTGCGCATAGTAATAATATAGTTCCATAACACTATCAATATACTTTTGTAGTGCATTAATAATCATATCTTCCTGAACATTCCCGTTGTTCTCAAATTTCAAAATGTTAAAATACACTTCCAAAGACATATCAATTTTTTGTCTAAAAATACTTGCGTATTCAAATTTAATTGTTCTAGAAATTTGCTTTTATTCAAACAGTTTCTGTAGTATGAAAATTATAACACCATTACAGAAAATAGGTATTAATAACATTATCCAATCTTTTACTTGCATTACAATCACACCTTAATTTTGATATAAAATAAATGAAAAATCAGGGGACGGTTTGAAACCACTGATAGATTAGAAGAACACCACATGATACATTAATCACACACAACAAAATGGGAGTCCTATATCTTGATTGATATAACAAAAAAATTTATTACATATAGGGACTTTCACACTAACCGTCCCGTTATAGGATGGTTATTGATGGTTTTGATAGGTTCCCAGCCCATCCATTTAGATATAGTTAAATATGGAAGCAATTCCACCAAGCAGATAGCAAACTATGATGAACCAAAAAATAACCTTAAAACAGGTTCTCTTTTTATTAGAAAAATGTTCATCTCGACCTAACATAAATAGCATAATTTGTATAGGTAAAAGAAATATAAATGCACCTATTGCATTTCCCATCCATGTTTGCACTGTAAGATGCATTTTATTTAGTATAAAAATAATAACATACTCTATTACAATACAAAAAGTTAATATCATGTATTTATTTTTCATAAAAATTACCCTCCATTTTGTACAAACGCATCATTTTCATTAAATATATCTATCAATTCATTATTCCATTCATACAAATCAATATTTATGGAAACTTCAGCACCTAACATAAAATATGCTCCCACAGAAAGTCCAAGAGTTCCTTCATACGGTAACACATCTGTATTAGCTATACATTTATTCTTTTCTCCAAAACTAGTAGACATAAAATTACATGAGCAATTATCGTCAAAATATGAGTGGTCATAACCTTTTGAATATGAATAATTAATAGTATCTGCAAATGTAACACCAAAATTAACTGTAGAAGCATTTCTAACGTCAAACGTTCCCTTATCTAATAAAATGGAGTCTGTTATAGAACCAATTGCACCTATCTCGACTGGAATATTTTTAATATTAGTAGAAACTTTTGCACCAAGACCGATTCCTCCACCTACTTTTATAGTTATTGCTTTAAAAGGTGAAATTGCAATTCGAGATATAACTTTTACTGTATTAACAATTCTTCCACCAATTTTTTCTATCCATTTAGGCCAATTTCCAGTTGAGTCATCCATATTAACGGGATTATTAAAACAATATGCAAACTGGTTATAACCCAGCACTTCGCCGCCGACTTCTGATATAGCACCATCCGCACTCAAGAACCTGCAAATCTCCGGAGCATAATACCTTGTCTGCAAGAAATAGAAGCCCGTTTCGGTGTCGTAATAGTAGCCTCTGTATCTTATGGGATTTATTGCACTGATGTTTACTCCGCTGGTGTCGGTCGTTGCGAGGGTTCTGCCCCATGCGTCGTAGGTGTATGTGGCGACTTCGTTGCC
>JAFWZH010000280.1 GCA_017522515.1 Clostridia bacterium | reverse complement strand
TTATAGTAATTCCTGCATTTCTCACATTCAGACAAGTGATTTTCTACTGCCTGTTTGCTTTCTTCGTTGCATACATCGTCAATGTATAACGGAAGCAGATCTCTAATAATTCCACAAGGGTAAGTCATTATAATTCCTCCTTTATCATAACTTTTGCTCTGTAATAAGTAACTCTGGCCCAGCTTTCGGTTTTATCAAACAATGAACCGATTTGAGCGAAAGATAGTTCTCCGAAAGTTCGCAGCCAGAATACTTCCTTATACGGCTCATTGAGTTTGTGTAAGACTTTATGAATGGAATAAGCTGTTTCTTTATCAGCAAACTTTTCTTCAATATTTTCGTCAGATATTATGATTTCAAGCGGATAATCGACCTGACGGTTATTTTTCTTTGCATAGTCGTAAAAAGTGTTTTTTGCAATCCTACACAACCATGTACTCAGCTTACACTCACCCTTAAAGCTTTCTATGTTCTTGAGAGCTTTAAAAAATACTTCTTGTGTGATTTCTTCTGCCAATACAGGATTTTGGCAAAGTGTCAACACAAATTTATAAACTTCTGAAAAATATTCAGCGTATATTTTATCAAAGTCCTGCACAATCTCACCTCCTTGTCACCTATTAGACTTCTATAATGACAATTCGTTACAAACTTTTTGAAAAATTTTAGGAGCATAATATAATCATGCCCCTAAAACATTATGATCTTTTTTGATATATCCAATAAGCAATCCAATAGATTACAACAAGTAAACATACAGAATAAGCAATATATTTTGCTATATCACGCATATTGAAAAGTGATAAAATAATTACTGCCGTACCCATAAGAGTAATGTATATTGTGAACGTAGCACTTTTTGCTTTGTTAAGTATCGAAAGATTTCTTTCATCCGTTTCAGCAATTTGCTGCTTTTTAATTGTTTCTTCATTTTTAGTAATCATAAAATAATTTCTGATACGAACAATTCCCATTACTACCAATGCGAAACCAAATGATGATATGAAATCATTATCTGTTTTAATTGCAAATGTTCCTGTAATCATCATTATCCCGAGCGAAATATAAATAATAGCAATGTATAATCTTGTTTTAAGTTTCTTTTTAAATTCCATAAATCATTCCTCCTCCAAACTAAACAAATCTTCAACAGATACATTAAAAAACTTAGCCATTTTTAACGCAAGTTGAAGTGATGCAACATATTTGCCATTCTCAAGGGAGATAATAGTCTGCCTTGTGACATCTACTTCTTTTGCCAAGTCATCCTGCGTTAGTTTTCGCATCTTTCTATATTCCTTTATTTTATTTTTCACGCATATCCTCCTTGTCCAAAAATGTATAGCCGACTTTACATTTTGATTATAACAGAACAACAATAAAATGTCAAGCATATTTTACATTTTTTATAGAAAATATTTCACAATTTTCCATATAAAAGAGAGCATGACCATAAAAGGTCATGCTCCTTAAATCTATTGACTTATTATAGAAGACTTATAAGTCTTACTTTACTATTTTAGCAATTACATCATCAGGAATAACGAATTCCGGAGAACCTTGTGCGCCTGCAGCAATCTCATATTCGTCAAAACAGATTACAAGGTTGCCATCGTTGTTGATATAGAAATTCTGGTCCTTTCTGATCTTCGTAAATCTTTCGTCCTCATCCCCATCAAGGAAGTAGAATCCGCCATTATTCTCGTTTTCATTTTTCATTTCGTCAAGAATGTAATTGCTGATAGGTGTAATATAGTCAGCGTTTTTCTTAAACAGAGAATCAAGTGTTATAAGCGTTCCTGCTTTTTTGTCTATATTATAGAAACGGTGGCTTGTAACAGATGAAGCCTCTATGGTTGTGAAATAAAAATCCACTGCGAGTATATCTTCATTGTTTGTTTTTACAATATAATCAGCATTGACGCTAAGATGGAAGTTTTTGTCTCCATACAGTTCCTCCATCTGCTTTATATCATTTTCGAATGCTGTGATTATGGTATTTGCATTATCCGCAAGTTCTTTGTTTAACTTATTTTCGAGGTCTTTATTCAATAATCCTTCGATTTTTGGCACATTAACTTTTGCGTCATAGTTCTCTTCCTGAACCTCGAATCTACCGAACGTAACAACCCTTACGATATCTCCTAATATTGGAACATCACTTGCAGCATATGCCAAGCCAGGTATACAGTTAACCACCATTACAAAGGCTGCCACAATCGCAGCTGCGCTGTATACGGTTTTCTTAATCCAATTAAATGATACATTTTTTTTAGTCATATTTTCCGTCTCCATTTCATCAATTTTTTCAGTTATGTCGAAAGGAGAATCTATTGAATTTTTTATATTTTCACTATGGGATTTAAGCCTCATTTTCAGTTCAATATCTTTCATTATTCCTCGTCTCCTTCCAAGAGTATGTTAAGTTCGTTTAGTGCTGATTTTGTTCTATGCTTTGCAGTCGAAACCGGAATCATCAGAGATTTCGCCATTTCATCATATGTCATGTCATTATAAAATTTCAGTGTTATGTATATTGATATTTTCGGATTCATTTTACAAAGAGCATCCATTATTTCCATTTCATCGGTATTGATATTATAGAATGCATTTGTACTATCTGTCAGTTCTTCCGTATAACGCCTGCTTTTTATAAAATTCTTGCATTTGTTTATGACAATACGGGTGAGCCATGTTTTGAAATATTCTTTGTTTTTAAGTCCATCCAAGGCTTTATAGGCTGACAATGCCGCTTCCTGCAACACGTCTTTGGCATCTTCTGTGTTATGAAGATAAGCGACAGCAACCAAAAACAAGGATTTTTCATGTTTTCTGTACTCCTGTTCGAACAGTTCTCTCACAATGATTCCCTCCTTCCGCTTTTGTAAGGTCCTTACACCTATTAGACAATTCAAAACTCAAAAAAGTCAATGAAGAACAAAAAAATTTTTTATACTAACAAAGCGAAGCCTAAAGCCTCGCTTTGATGCATTTGTATCTATTACTAGTTGCTAAAATATAAATTACATTTAATCAAAGAAATAAATTCTATGGTAATTACATTTCATCATTTTCATAGTCTATAAAGTTTCCATTTTCATCTATAACGAATGCACCCCAGGAGCCAACTGTACGCAGAAAAACCTGTTGAAGAATATATACGATCACTTCTGTGATTTTAATCCTTTTTCTTTTTTCTTTCTTCATTTCGCAGGCTCCTACCTAAAATTTACTTATTTTTTACATCAATACCAATATCCGGTGTGCCTATATACATATCATCGTTACCGTCAAGGGTGTGATATTTCACGATTGCATAAT
>JAFWZH010000279.1 GCA_017522515.1 Clostridia bacterium | reverse complement strand
TTTGATTAAAGAAAAAGCAGATAGGTATGACAGCTACAAGGAAACCTCCCGAAGGCGTGCTTTCGCACTCCGAGGGAGGTTGACGAAATAGATGTCGTGCATAGCTGTTTTTTCTCAAAAGGGGTTTTTAGAGATGCCCTAAATATAGTAAGGCAGAAACGGTGAAAATATGCTCCTGATAGTCAGTTTTCAGTTGACCGTGATAATGCTCCAAAGCATGACGTACACTATGCAGCCCTAATCCATGACCCTGCCCCTTGACAGAGAATGCAGGCGGCTTCTGTATACAGGTGTTTTGCAGTAAGATAGAAAGAATTCCTGCATCATAACGCAATGAGATCAACAGCCGCCGTTCCTTGCAGTTTTGCAGAGCTTCAATGGCATTATCCAGAAGATTACCGAGAATAACATTTACATCAAATGATGATATGTTCAAATCTGACGGAATTGCAATATCTGTTTTAATCTCTGTCCCAAGCTGCTTTGCTGTCAGCAGTTTATAATTGAGCAGACTGTCAATATCACGATTGCCTGAACGGACAAATTCATTTGAAACGGACAGGTGTGCAGCAGTTTCCTGTAAATAGTTTTTGAGCCGTTCATCATCATGTTCCATTAGAAGATGTTGTATATGCAGCAAATGATTTTTCATATCGTGCCGCAGAAATCGAATCTGTGCCTGTGACTGCTCCATTAGTTTCATTTGGTGACGGTATAGTTCCATTTGATGTGAAATCCGTTCCTTTTCACGACGGCGGTAATAGGATTCTGCCAAAAGTGTCAGCACGAGTTTGGCACCGCACAGAGTCAGAAATAGCAGTTCATGATCTGTATTATCAAAAGAACCCTCTGCTAAAATCCATACTGCAATGTATAGACAGTCGCCGCCAAATAGTTTCAGCTGCATTAAGGCATTCTTTCTCAGCGAGGGTTCATACAGAAATAGAATCGGAAAATGACATACAAAAACAGAAATAAGCACCCACAGTAGATATTGAGCATGGCAAAGTTGGTATAATAAAATTACTTCACTCAAGACGATACAACTGATATAGGCAATAGCTTCCCTGAGTTGACCTTTTGGGGATTCTCCATTCAAAAGCCGTGTCAGACGGAAATTTGCAAAAATATACAATAAAAGTGCAATAGAAAATACCAGAAATTCCGTGAGGTGTACTGCGTTCATATCCCATTCCTCCTCTTTGCCCGTTCCTGACTGTGCTGCATCATATAATCACGGACGGAATCCTGATAAGAGCGGCTGATAGGCAGCGTTGTACCGTCCGTCAGTATGACTTCCTGATACCGAAATTGTGCGATGTGTTGGGTATTTACGAGGAAAGATTGGTGAATCCGCAGAAAGCGGTGACTGAATCGCAGTTCCAAAATATCTGAAAGCTTACTGTAAATCAGTATTGTGCCGTTTATTGTCATCATTCGAAGTTGCTTGCGTACACTTTCAAAATAGAGGATTTCACAGGTATCAATCTGTGCTTTTTTTCTATCTGAGGTGTAAGAAAAATACCTTTCCTCCTGTGGAAAAATGCGGAAGTATTCGTCCATGAGCATACGTAATCGGTTTTGCGAAATGGGTTTGACCAGAAAATCAAAAGGACGATTCTGAAAAAGCTGCATGGCATATTCTTCTTTTGCAGATACATAGACGATTTGCACATCGGAATTTTGTGAATGCCGCAATATCTGTCCCACATCCACACCGTTCATTCCGGTCAGTTCAATATCAAGAAATACAAGTGCGATTTGTTTATGGTGCATTGCTTGACACAGCTCTTCTCCGGATGCAAAAATATGTAGCTGTGCGTCAAGATTTGCATTTTGCAGATATACTTGTACCATTTTACACAATGTTTGGCAAAAATTTTCATCATCGTCACAAATTGCAATGTTCATCAGCTCACCTCTCTTTCGTCTTTTTTATTATAACATAAACAGACACAGGATGCAAGGTGTATTGAACTACTATTGCAAAACAAAAATCTGTTGATAGAAAATGTAAGCAGTCCCGAAGGACTGCTTGATCTTAGTGTTATAATTTTAATTTTAATTCTTTAAAACTCTCTAACGCACTTTGCAGATTCTCGATAATATCATCTGCAAGTTCATCAGCAGGCGGCAGATGTTCTAAATCTGCAAGTGACTTGTCCTTGAGCCAGAAAATATCCAGACTCAGCTTATCTCTCTGCATAATTTCATCAATGGAGAAGCGACGGAAGCGTCCCTCAGGGGTTTCTTCTGACCATGTTTCATAGCGGTTGTAACGATTATCCGGATGATAGCACTTAATGAAATCAACCAAATCCGCTTCTGTCATTGGATTTTTCTTTAAAGTAAAATGTACGTTTGTTCGGAAATCATATACCCATACCTCTTTTGTCTGAATATCAGGGCTTGCAGGGCGCTTATCAAAGAAAATAACATTCGCCTTAACGCCTGGTTTGTAGAAAATACCTGTAGGCAAGCGAAGAATCGTATGTAAATCTGTTGTTTCCAGCAGCTTTTGACGTACAATTTCGCCTGCTCCGCCCTCAAAAAGAACATTATCAGGTACAACAACAGCTGCTTTTCCTGTAGCTTTCAAAATTGTATTGATATGCTGTACAAAATTCAGTTGCTTGTTGGAACTGGTTGTCCAGAAATCCTGGCGGTTGTATACTAAATCCTCATCTTCTTGTTCGCCTTCTTCATTCGTAAAAGTGATTGAAGATTTCTTGCCAAACGGCGGATTTGTCAGCACATAATCATAACGTTCTCCCGAATCCATAAGTAGAGCATCTCCGAGAGTAACAGGAATATTTCCGTAAATATCGCCGATATTATGCAAATACAGATTCATCAGACAAAGCTTGAATGTAGTTGCAACAAGTTCATTTCCACGGAATGCTTCCGCTTTCATAAACTCTTTTTGCTCACGGTCAAGAGTGTATGTATTTGCAATGAAATCCTGTGCCGCAAGCAGAAAACCACCGCTTCCACAGCAAGGATCAACAATAGTTTTCATTGGTTCAGGACGAATGCATTTCACCATTGTTTTAATCAGCGGACGGGGAGTGAAGTACTGTCCGGCACCGCTTTTGATATCCTCAGCGTTTTTCTGCAGCAAGCCTTCGTAAATCTCACCCTTGACATCAGAGGACATAGAAACCCATTTCTCCTTATCAATCATGGCAACAATGCGGCTGAGAATTGCGGCATTGCTGATTTTATTGGTTGCACCTTTAAAGATTTTACTGAGAATTCCACCCTGTTCGGAAAGATTTTCAAGTATTTCTTTATACTTAGTTTCCAGTTCAGCACCTTTCAGAGTGTTCATATCACTCCAGCTGTAGCCCTCGGGAATTCCTGTTTTTCGCTTATATGGCGGCTTAGCGTACTCGTCTGACATTTTCAGAAATATCAGATATGTAAGCTGTTCAAGATAATCGCCGTAGGAAACGCCGTCATCACGGAGAGGGCCGCACATTCCCCAGACTTTTGATATTATTGTTGTGGTTTGTTCAGACATTGTTATTCTCCTCGATGTATTGAAAAAATCTTTTCTTTATTCGTGGCAAACTTTCAGTAATATATGAATATTTAGCTCTTGCTCGCCCATTTTCTTCGTTTTCTTTTTTTGCGATTACGTATTTAATAAAATTTTTCCACGATTCCTGTTCATGATTTAAGCAATAAAATAATGACAAATAATCTGAAAAATAGTAGCCGTCAAAATCTTTTGTCAATAGTAAATCGATATATCTTTGATCAGCGTTATTATTAGTTTTAAATCCTTCAATAATATTTTTTTCTATAATAACACGTGGATATATAGCTTCATTTTCTTGCATATAATATGCTTTTACAAATCCTTCGCCAAACAGGACATCATTATTATGATATAATTTTCCTTTTACAATTGCACCTCTTGAAAGCATGGGTTCTTTTAAACGTAGCATACGAATTTGGAAATAATCACAAGTTGCAATTAATGCAGGCAAAGCATTTTCTGTGCGTGATTCTATATAAATACAAACTGAATCAGACATTACCTTTATATGTATATCTTCTTTATTTACTATTGGCTCTCTCGTTTCATTATATGATATTGTATATTCTTCATTAATTTCATCAAAAATGGTTGCTATTGTATTACAATCATATTTTTTAAGTGCAGCCTTAAATCCTAAAAGATCCAGCACTGCTATGTAACATTCTTTATATTCTCTCATATAAACCCTCCCTCAAACGCTTTTTTCAAAATACTCTGCCGCATAGCCTCGGATTCCTGCAATGCGGTGTCAATGGTTTTCTCTATGCTGTCGCAGACGGAAAGACGGGATTCGATTTCTGATACTATTTTATCTTGAAAACTTTTGAGTGCCGTAGGAACAGTAACTTTATTTAGTGATTGACCTGTCAGATGTTTTATACCTGTACCAGTAAAATATTTTGCTAATTGACCTGTTTGAGCTGAAAACCAGAGATAGTACATATAAAATTTGGGGTTAGAACCGTCTGTAAAACGCACTCTATGTAATGCTTTTTGATAAAAAAATGTATAGTCTTTTTCCCAAACAGCACATCGTCCAGGTTCCCCACCTTCACATATTACAAGGTCGCCTTTGTCTACCGAGTATTTTTCTATTTCATCATCTTCAATCTTCATTTCTAGTAAATCAGATAAATCAAATGAGAACCAACGTACATTGGTATTTCGCAGATATTGTCTTGGTGTACCAACATTTTTAGTTTTATCAAGCATTTTACCAAGACGAGAATCAATTATTTCTCCTAACCAGATTGTATTTTCAACTTTTCCAAACGCCTCTTTCAGTACCGCCTGCCGATAAACTGCAAGCTGTGCTTTTGTCTTTTTCAGCGTTTCTATAGCCTTATCCAGTTCGGAGAACAGCTCCTCAATACGGGCGACAATGCGTTCTTGTTCGGGGAGTGGGGGGATAGACACTTTGATTTTAGAATATTTCTGAATCCAGTATCGTTTATGTGTACTACTGTCAAATGGAATAATCTGCATTCTGTAATAGATATACTTCGGTAATACCAACTTTGTATTTGGTGTCAGTATCTTCATTGCAGAAGATTTTACCTTAAACTTGAAATTTACATAACGACTTGCGGTTGTAAAATCGTCAAAGATGATAACCGGCAAAGCATCATAAACACCTGTTTCCTCATTTGTATAACCAAGAATGAAAGTTTTTCCTGCTGTAAGCACAGGTGTTTTATAGTTATCATTGTATTCAGTTGATTCTACTATATATGGTGTCGGTTGTTCGTATGAAAGCAAATCCCCAAGTTCGTATTTAGTCCAACTCAATTGAATCCTCCTAAATGTTATTTTCTATGTTCCCACGTTCTCATATCAATTACCCGAGTTTTACACAGTGGGCAATCATAGTTTTCCCATTCCATATCTTGAAGCGGAACTAGCTTTTTCTTATCTACCCAACAAGCTGCACAATACTTTATCGGCTTTTCATCGGATTTTCTTGTAACAAAAGCATCAACGTAATATTCTATATCGCTTTCAATATCTTTTACTTTTCTTAATTCCTCATTTTCAGCCGTAAGTCTTGCAATTTCAGCCTGCAACTCTAAAGCCTGTGCACCCAAATCGAGAAGCTGTTTATATAATTCAATATTATCAGCTTTTTGTGCTAATCCGATAGCGTCTTTTATTCCTTCATAAAAGCTCATATTTTCTCCTTTACGCTACTAATACCTCATTCAATTCATTTAAAATTTCTTCATAGTTATCCCCGAAAACCTCATAAAATCGTCCAAGACCGCCCTTATGATCAAAGGGGTTAAGGTCGAGGTCGGAGGGTTCAATACTCAGGGAAACAATGATATGTTCCTTAATCAGTCGCAGCCATTCCATTTGTTCTTCCGTAAAATGCACAGCACCAGCATTTCTGCGGAGCGTCCACTGCATGAAGTTATAATTGACCTTATCCGCAAACGGCTGCAGGTTATCAGCATAACCCATTTCAAAGCGAATTATTGAAATAAGGTCTGACAGCTGTGCCATTGTGCCACGTTTAACCTTATTGGGCATTTTTATAGCATAACAATCCCAAAGACGTTCAATTGTAATGCCTTTGCTTTTCAGCTTCTCATAAAGCTTTTTCAACTCTTCAATCGCCATAGGACGATTTTTGTAGCTTTCGTTATAGATAATCCGCAGAGCGATAATTTCGTTTTTGTTTTCCTCAATGAAGTCGTGGAATGTATTCAAAACCCTGTCAACATTCTTTTCCTGTTCTTTATCAAAACCTGCAAACAGCACAGAATCGAGGTTTATATTGTCGATAATCTGCTCATGACTGCGGCGGATGCTTTCAATAAAATCCCGGATATCAGGCTTATAAAATGGCTTGCAGGCTTCATCAGCAAGCATTTTTGCAGCTGACTTGTGCTGTTCTTCATTGGGATTATCTGTCTGAAATTCTTGCATTGCTTTTGCAGTTACAACATCTTCATCAAATACATTCAGCAGATTTTCGGCAAGTTTTCCTGCGGATGTTCCGACTTCCTTTTCAAAAGTCTTGCGTTCAGATTGTGTCATTTGACTATTAAGGCGAACAAGACGATTCGCAAGTGATGTAAGAGTATCTTCATCCTTTGCACCAAGAGCTACATTCAACATAAGCTCTTTCATGGATACTGTAGGCTTGCGTTCAAGCGTTCTTGTTTCAGTTTTCTTGGATTTAGTAACGCCCACAGCGTCGACAATAACAAAGTGGTCTTTGTTTTCTGATGCTGACGGTGTAACTTTTTGCAGATCGTCTTTGTTAAGTGTGCGTGTGCCTCTGCCTTTCATCTGTTCAAAATAATTCCTACTGCGAACATCACGCATAAATATCAGACATTCAATCGGTTTTACATCTGTACCTGTGGCAATCATATCAACTGTAACAGCAATTCGTGGATTATAACTGTTCCTGAATTCCGCAAGGGTACTTTCAGGTTTTTCAGCAGAGTATGTAATTTTCTTGCAGAAGGCATTTCCCTCACCGAATTCTTCACGGACAATCTGGATAATGTCATCGGCATGACTATCTGTTTTGGCAAATATTAATGTTTTCGGTACTTCTTTTCTATGAGGGAAAAGTGACGTGTATAAATTCTTCTTAAATGTTCGGATAACAGTTCTTATTTGACTTGGATTGACGATATCCCTGTCAAGCTGTGTTGGTTTGTAGTCTACGTCTTCGTCGAGCTGCTTCCAACGTTTAACTCTTGACATGCGATTTCGTGATTCAATCAGCTGTTTCATGATGTGTGCACCATTTTTGCTGACATCGGTTTCAATAAGAAAAATATCCTCACCAACATTAACTCCGTCGATAATTGCCTGCTCTCTGGAATATTCACTGACGATATTTTCGTTGAAATAAGCAAACGTCCGCTTGTCAGGTGTTGCAGTCAAACCAATAATGAAAGAATCAAAGTATTCCAACACTTGATTCCAGACATTATAAATTGAACGATGACATTCATCTACAATGATGCAATCAAAGAATTCCGGCGGATATTTTTCGTTATATACAACCTCTTTAGGGACCTTACTCTCTGCTGTAACATACTCATTCATAGATGTTTCTTCTGTGGATTCGTCTAATTCTTCATCTTTCAGTATAGAGTACATTCTCTGGATTGTACTGATGCAGATCTGTACATCTGACGGTATGTATGAATTCTTTAATCGACGTACACCATATATCTGCGAAAAAGACCGAGAATCATCATTGGGCATATAAGCAAGAAACTCTCGCTCTGCCTGTTCTCCTAAACCTTTTGTATCAACCAGAAATAGTATGCGCTTCATTTTTCCATATTTCAGCATACGATATGCGGCAGTGATTGCAGTAAATGTTTTACCTGCACCTGTTGCCATTTGAATTAAAGCTCTTGGTTTATTCTCAGAAAGAGAAGAATCAAGCTTTTTAATTGCTTTAATCTGACAATCGCGAAATCCTGTTTCATCAAATGCAGGAAAATGCTTCATATTGTTACGTATAGTATCTTTTTGATGAAGTAATGCCGCAAGGGTTTCAGGACGATGAAATGTAAATACAGTACGAGAACGGAATTTCTCATCATCATAATCAGTAAAACGAGTAAGCTTATCCGTTGCTTCGTACGCAAAACGAATACGATATTCATATTTGATCCATTTGAATGTACTATTTGCATATCGAGCGGATTGACTTTCAACACTCGTAATATCTTCAGCCGCATCACTTTTTTTAGCTTCAACAACTCCAACAGGCTTACCGTCTACAAATAACGCATAATCCACAGGACCTGTGCTTGTTGGAAATTCACGCACTGCAACACCAATAGAAGCTCCAGGATTCAATTGTTTTACATCTTGAACCAACCAGCCTGATTGTATTAATTTAGCATCAATTTGTTATCGTGCTTTCTGTTCCGGTGTCATATAGATCCCTCCTGTATTCGATTTGTAAATAGATACAATTTATCAATTTATATTATAGCATAAATTTAATAAGAATGCAACAGAATTTCTATCATAGAAAGTCTTAAAGTAAGATTGCAGCCCAAATGGGCTGCAATCAAATAGATGTAAATATGCTATCTTTTAATGTCAATACAAAAAATCACTTACGGCAATTTTTAAATAACAAATATCATTTATGAAATCGTGTTCCTATTGTGATTTCAGAGATGTCATTAATTCGTTTAATAATATTTCAATAGAATGATTTTGATCAAATAAATCGATGAATCTGATTTTGATTTCAGTTCCATCATATGAAAGAAAGTTTATGTCTTTGTTTTGAACAACCTTGTCAGTAAGCGGATAAAGCAACGTTACATTCTCGGATGTATATTTCTTTTGATAAGCAAACATCTGGTACATATCTCCTTGTGAAATACCATAATTTGCCTTGGTATCTGAAAGCAGTTTCCATTTTGTATCCATAATAAACACTTTTCCTGATGCTTTATTTTTAATAACAATATCAGGTTTCATCAGGAACTTTTTAGGATCATCGAATAAGTGATATGTTTTATCCTGCGTAGATATGATGTATTCTGAATTATCAAGGGATTTTTTGAGTTGTGCAGCTATGTAACTTTCAAACAATGTTTCCATTGGAAATAGCAGAACAAAAGCGACCTCTGAACCAGCGAATGATGTAAAGCTCTTACCCATCAAAAAGATCTTACTCCAAAGCAATGCAGTTTGATAGTCAGTTGTTTTTCTGTCTGGAACAATTTGTGCAAAGTCAGATTTGTAATTTGAAGATAGTTCTACATCAGTAAAAGCATTAAGCAGCGTTTTTATATCGGTTTTATTTTTGATTGATGTAGTTTTTTTATAGAGATAGTAAAGAGTGGATTTCAG
>JAFWZH010000278.1 GCA_017522515.1 Clostridia bacterium | reverse complement strand
TACCGATTGGCTTTCATTAATTGTGGTGAGACTATCGGGTTTCCGATAATGCGGAATCTTAATTTTGGTGATGGCTGTCTGATAACTATGAAAAGAACATCCGCAAGTGATTGTTGTCATTAAAATAAGTAAGAAAGCTGGAATGTATTTCTTCATTTTGTTTCTGTTTTAGTGATTGGTTGGTGCAAAGGTCTTGTTTTTATTTTACATTCGTGCTTCTAGAATGTCCATTTTCAAATGAAGTATACGAAGTGAGGCCATTTTTGCACGAAATCAGGGCTGTTGCACCATCGGTGCAACAGCTTCTTCTTGAATGATAGTGAGTTGAGTGTTTGTTGTACGGGTGACAGCACCATTATTAAGAATATACCGTTCTCCAATCGGGTATATGGTTTAACATTTAGCAGTTTCCCTACAAGGAATATTTGACATTTGTCAAATAAACGAGTTTATTCTTCATTTTTTGCCATTATTTCACTTCAATCAATTTCGTTTTGCCATACATTTGCTGCGTAAAACTAGAGAAACTAAAAGTAAGCAAGAACGATGAAACAACATTTTCAATAGGTAGAAGTTATTAACCCAACCTTCCAACAGGAAGGATTTAAAAATTTGAAGGATGAAAAAGATTGTAGATTTTATCAAGTCTGTATTTGCAGACCATTCCGTGGACGTAAATACTAAAAATTACAGAATAATAAACTTTTGGTGTCCAACCGGAATGAATCCCATCATGCATTAAACAAAAGAAACAACATTAACATTGATAGATTATGAAAAGACTATTTTTATCCGTTATTACGGTTTTATGTTTGTCGACCGTATGTTTTTCACAGGAAAAGTTAGAAGTCACTGATTGGAATATGGAAATGCATCTTTCTGAATTGTCCCGATATTTAGAATTAAATTCCATTCAATACGAACATGTAGCCGATGCCATTGATTTCTTTTCCGACAAGATGAAAAGTGCCAAGTACTCGATGGGGGAACGGCAAATCAAATATTTGAATGAAGCTGTATATGGCAACTTGAAACTGATGAAAAGTACATTAAGTCAAGACCAATATAAAAAGTATTTACGCATATTAAACAGCCAATTACGTAACAAAGGTTTAAACCCTTATATAAAGAGTACTTCTGAATTTTTAGCACAGAATAAAATTATTAAATACTAAAGACAAAGAATCACATAAACACTTTAAGTCCATTTAAAGAAGGACATTTTTAGTTAACTCTGTTTTATGAAACGAGGAGGGTATGAATTTACCCTCCTCGTCATTTTATATCATGGAAGAGCGGGCACGACTCAATGTTTCCAGAGACATCTGAAGATAAGAAGCAATATATGTAAGAGGTGCTCTTTTTACGATTTCCGGGAAAAGTTGTATCAGTCTTGAGTATCTGTCCTTTGCCGATTCAAAACGAAGCATATCTGCTTTTACCTGTGAAAGTATCAAAGAGTCCTCAAAAAAACGTCGATACAAATAGGACATATCACAATTCGTATCCGACATTTCTTCCATGATGTCACGTGGAATTTCCCATACAATGCTCGGCTCCAAGGCTTCCATCATCAAATGTGTTGGCGTCCGACGAAAATAACTTTCAATACACCATACAACACCACTCCTCTCGCATGAAAGATGCTCCGTCATATCTTTCCCATGTTTGACATAGTACTGCCTTAGCAATCCCTTTTCAATATATAACAAGTTATTGCACACTTTACCTTCGTCCAAAACAATATCCCCTTTGTGATATTTTTTACATTGAATGACATTGGCAAACAAACGTATGTTTTCCAATTTCAACTTTCGATGAGGACAAGTTTCCTCAATAATCTGTTTAGCGATTTCAAATTGACGGCTCATAGATTTATACGTGTTTTAAATGTTTTCTTTGGGGCAAAGATACAACAAAGAAACGAAAGTGAGCGCGAAACGGGGAAAGAATGTTGTCTGTTAGCGATTTAACAGTGTTTGCCAAGATGTTGCAGTGCCATCAAATGGCATGGAATGACAAACTTTAGATTTGTGTTCTTCTGAACACAGCAAGGTATGTTTTCAGCCGCTCGAAATGAATTGAGCCGCTTCAAACTAGATGTTCGCCGGAACATGGTAAGGTATGTTTTGAGTAACTCAAAACCTTTCGGGTTACTCCCGAAAACCATGCCGCGTTCCGCGAACTTATCCCTCCAAAGTCGGGAGAATTAGTAAGTTGGAAACTTTTCTTGGCAAATATTCTTTTATTCCCGATGAAATAAATACCTTTGCGTAAAATTCAATAGATTGATTATAATGGAGGATATAAATCGTCTTAAAATAGTGCTTGTAGAAAAGAAACGTACAGGCAAATGGTTAGCGGAGCAATTAGGGAAGAATCCGTCAACTGTATCTAAATGGTGTTCCAATGTTGCCCAACCAGATTTGGCTACACTTGTGAAAATAGCGACCTTATTGGAGGTTGGTATTCAAGATTTAGTTATATCAGCAAAGTAAGATAATGTTATGAATGACAATTGGATTGAAATAGTAGAAACTTTACAACCATACGTAAAGTGCAATTCAACAGAGCTTAAATATCAACAAGAAATAGAAAACTGCCTAAAGTTTTTAGGTTGGAGAACTTCCAATAAAACAATGCAGTCACAATTAACTCTTGGTTTTGGGGCTGGAAACACATTACGTCCAGACATTATATTATATAAAAACGGTATACCAGTTTTGCCCATTGAAATAAAAAGACCTGATAATGTTTGCAATGATAAGCAAGTCGGGCAGTTGGGTAACTATATGCGACAACTGAAATCAAACATAGGTTTATATTTCGGTGAAAACATTCGTTTCTATTATGATAATCCTAATGATTTGGATAATCCGGTAAATGTATTGACTATAGAACTTTCTAAAGAAGATTTTAATGGAGATACTTTCTGTGAGATGCTATCATATGAGAAGTTCAATGCAAATAATTTGGAAGAATTCTGCAAAGAGCATTATCATCAAATTATGTCTCGTAACAATTTGCATCAACGTTTCTCGGAGTATTTTGCAGAAAACAATGTGACAAGGAACATTGTATCCTTAATTAAAGAAAAATTTGTAAAAGAAGGATTTGATGAGAATATATTGGAGGATGAACTAAATAAGCTTGTATGCAGGATTGAATGGAAACGTACATCAAGTGTGGAGAAACGGATTGAGAATACTGAAATAAATGTTCCTGCTTCCGAAAACAATGAAACGGAGTTTTCTTTAGATGGCATTAAATATTGGGGTATAGGGCGATTTGTCTTAGCGGTGGTCAAACAATATGTCTCAGAACATCCTAATATAACTTTAGAGGAATTAGAAGAAGTTTTCCCTTCACATCTAAGTAGCAGTGGCAATATGGGAGTTGTTCGCCCGATTGAATTTCTCAATGAACATCCTAAATGGAAAGAAGAAAAGCGGTATTTTATGGAAGACAATGAAAAGATTACTTTAGGGGATAATACGACTATTGTAGTTAATCGGGGATGGGGAAACACAGGAAAATCGAGACCTCATTTCCAAAGATTTCTAGAATACATAAGAACTTTATATACCATTTATTCAAGATAAAAGAAGACTATAGGCATATCGTCTGAATATGCAGAGCAATTATGTGCAGCATTGCATGAACAAAGAGTAAAAGCGTCTCACATGTTGGCCGATGCCATAGATAACCAAGTATATATAATTGCAGAGATTGGATAGAAATTAATAACTGAATACAAGGAGTACTTAAAATAAATGCCAACTATCGAATGAAACGAATAAAAATATTCATAAGTAGTGTTCAGAGTGAGTTTGCAGAAGAACGAGCTATTCTTTGTCATTATATCCGAACAGATGTTCTGTTAGGAAAATTCTTTGAGCCATTTATATTTGAGGAGGTTCCCGCGAATG
>JAFWZH010000277.1 GCA_017522515.1 Clostridia bacterium | reverse complement strand
GTCAAGAACAGTGTCATAAGGTTTCAAAACAGACAAGTAATGAACAAAAGTATCGTTTACCCTTTCTGCTCTTACCCTTATGTGTTTACTATCATTACAACAAAAATAATAGGTGTACTTGCCACCATTACCCTTGCTTGTTGCTCCCGTTAGACAATGTCCACAGATGGGGCAAATGAGGAACTTACGCAAAAAGAGCAGTGGGTCTTGGGGTTTTGAAAGTTTGGGCGATTTACGCTTTCGCCCATTGAGAACATCTTGCACCTTATAAAAGGTATCTTCACTAATTAAAGGTTCGTGCAGACCATCTACTAGCTTTTCTGCCTCTCCATTATAGGCTGGAACTCGTATTTTACCCATATAAAATGGGTTTCTCAACAATTCAAAATACGATGTTTCTGGAATATTTCTTGCATATTTCTTACGAATGTAGTTTGGGCTTTCAAGTCCTTTAGCAACCTCTGTAAATATTTTACGGATAAGTGGAGCAACATCGTGGTTAATCTCTACACTTGTATCGTGCTTGCTTGTACGGACATTCTTATACCCTCGTGGGGCTTTATTTGCACACTTGCCTTTGAGAAGCGTTTCCCTTATACCATCACGAGTTCTACGAGAAATCTTGTTGTTCTCTGTCTGCGCTATACCTGCATATAGGTTGAAAAGAGTACTCCACTCTGTTGCTTCAAAGTCAATGGGATTTTCAACAGCATTGAACTTTATCCCCATTTCATCCATAAACACACGCTTGAAAACATGAGCAAACTCTGTGTTACGGCTGAACCTATCCCAACGCAAAAACAGTATCATATCCACCTCACGCTTATGCTTACGGCAGTAATCCCTCAACCATTGCATTTGAGGACGGCGAAAATCGTGGTGTTTCGCTGAAAAATCCTCTCTACAGCAATATATAACCTCATAATTCATACGCTCACAATATGAGCGCAAAGTCTTTTCTTGAAAGTCAAGACTTGTACCATCTGCTTGCTCATCACTACTTACTCTACAATATAATATCACTCTCATAACTAATCTAAAATTTGATTTTCAACATTATTTTCACATTCGATTTGGAGAGTTGCCAACAGATAAAGGTACTCTCTAATCATCTTAACTTCTTCATTGTCGTTGTTTCCTAAAATTCGTTTACATACTTCTAAACTTAACATTAAAATTCAAAATTTTCCTTGCCACAACACTCTGTGGCTTATTTTTTGGTGCTTTGTGGCATACCAACAACGAGGAAACGCTGGAGCGTAAAGCACCTGCTCGTTGCCATATAGATATTGCGAAAACGGACAGCACTCGCTGTGAAAGGAAATAAATTTCCTCTCGCTCGTTTGTAGCGTCTTTGCCATTTCGTTTGCAACAAACTACTTCTTTCAAGGGTTGCCACCTTGTTTTTTACTATGTCTTTATTGATTGTAACTCACTGTTTGAATATTCTTTTTGCGCTTTGTTTCAGTGAGTTGTTTCGAAACATTGCAAACATATATTTTTTATTTTGAAAAAACAAATTCATGTTGC
>JAFWZH010000276.1 GCA_017522515.1 Clostridia bacterium | reverse complement strand
TTCCCAATTTATTTTCAGTCTTGTTGTCCTCAAAGGATATAAAATGTAATTCTATTAAATCTTCACCGACCTTAATTCTCGCAGGCTTTTCTAAATTAAATAAAGCACTGTCCTCAGGTGAAATATTGGGCATTGCTGCAATTGCATCTACAATTAGAGGTTTGCTAAGCAACTCTTCAGGATTAGTAAACTTAAATAATTTAGCCCACTTTGCACCCGATTCAGAACGCAACAACTTACAAATAAAACAAGCATAAGTAACAGCCTGATTAAGTACTTGAAAGATGTTCTCATTGGTTTTGTATTCATCCTTAACTTCTACTACACCTAATCGAGTTTCGGGACCATATTTCACGCGTGTTAAAATATCAATTCCTCCACCTCTATGTGCTGCATATGTTGGGTTGTGGTTGCTTGCTGCAAAAGGGGTTGGAATTTCCAAGAAACAGCGTTGCAATCGCACAGGCTGGATGAACTTAATATATTTTTCTTCTCCTTTCTTTTTTGCAAGTTCTCTCAATAGCAAGTTCTGTATTCTATGTTCTTCGTTACGTTTTGAACCGTCTATTCGCTCTTTATACCCATTAAAAAACTTGCGAAAGATTTCGCCACTCTTTGAATGCCAATTATCGTTATCGTGAACTATATCATATTCAAAGTTTTTCTTATTGCTATTTTGATATTCCTTAGTGCTAAAAAATCTCTTTCCTGTTTTGTTTGACACTAAAATATCTGCAACATTCTGTCCCAAATAGCGAAGAAAGTACTTGCTCTTACCTCTTTCTGAAACACTGCAATTCTGTTTTGCTACTGAAAGTGTTATATATGGAAATAACTCTCCAGGACTGCGGAATCCAAGAGGTTTATCCTCCAACGTAGACAATATATCCACATATCCCTTATATCGCTCAATCCATTCTATTTCTTCTTGCAAAATATTACATACATTATTTGCATGCTCCTGAAGCTGTTGTACAAAATCCGCCATAGTTGTTAGGTCTAATAGTTTCTACAAATTTATAAAATAATTTCTATCTGCCACACCTCCGCCATAATCTTCAGATAAATAGGCTACATACTAAAGTATATAATTTCTGGTATTTGGAGGAATGATTATGGTCTTTACTCTATTTGTACAACTCAGGGCGTCTGCGTTTGTTCTCGTCTTCAATCATTTGGTTTATTTCTGAATCGGGCGCGACAACCTTGTAATCAAATGCCTTTTCAAAAGCAGATCTTCCAGCGTCCGTCATCAACCCTCGGGCTTCAAGATCCATACATCTATCCAAATTCAGTTGTGTCCAATGGCTTTTAGGGCGACGAGGAGAAAGGCGTTGAACAAGTCGACCATCAGGTAGGCGCTTGAGAGTGGAGTCAATCCAACCGAAGCATAGCGCCTCTTCCACAACTTCGATGTACGGAATAGCTGACCATTCGGGGCATTTGCTGCGATAGGTCACAACCCAACAACACTTCTCTTTGCAATGGTTATCAGCAAGCCATTGTCGAAGCTCGGTGCGGTCCTTAAAATGGAGTAGATTGATTATTTCCATAGTGCCATATATATGATACAAAGATAGCACGAATTTCAATAAAGTGAACGAATAAATACGCTCCGAAGTAATCGTTTGCCTGAAATTATCAACCAATCATGAAATATATATAAACAGCACATAATCTCTATTATATGATAGTTTGAGCGTGGTTTGCGTTTTTGCAAAATGGCTTCTGGGGCAGGGTTGTATTTGTATAAAAGGTTATGATTTTTGAGTCTGAGATTTTGGGGATTTTATTGTGCGGTTTGTGGGTGAAGAAAACGCAGAAATCTTTGTGCAAAACGAGTACACACGATGTTTACTTCTCTATATTGTAAACATTGTAATTGCTGCATAATCAGCTCAATACAAGAAATTATGCGAGATATTGTTAGATTGCGAACCGCGCGCCACAATCGTATGTCGGGATTGTCGTTCCCGCTGTTCATAATTTCGACATCAGAACATGTACAGAGAATACCTATCACGCAGAGTTGGTTTGTGTCGATTAGTTTATACTATTATCGTTCTTATGGTCAATGCTATGGGATATTGGGGAGTATAATCTTTTAATACTCAAACGACTACACAAAAGCAAACAGAGAAGAGATGTAATTTCGAAAGAGTGATTTTTTTGTGCAGTTTAGAGCGTTTTATATCAAAGAGTTTACAAGATAGAAAGAAGTTACAAATAAATTATACACATAAGTGCAGTGTGTGAGTAATAGTCAGGTGAACAGGATCAAGCAGCCGGCGAAATGGGATTCGATTGGTTGTGTGATGATGTGGTGGTATATATAGAAGGTTATTATTTGGGTTTTATTGAAATACTGAGGATTAGGGGGTTATCTATGTTCCGTTTTGCTTGCTTCTGCCTTTTGGGTGTCTCACATTTCCTGCATTTTTTTTACATTCTCCCCCATATATGACTTTTCTTACGAAAAGTTTCTTTTCTTTTTTTCTTATTTTGTTTCTTAATAAAAAATGACTTTCTTATAAGAAATAAAATAAAAAAGCATATTTCTTAATATATATTATATCTTATACTATGACATCTTATCAATTACTTATTTGATTAAGTTTTTATATCCATATTTTCTTGTCTGAAAATTAAATAGAAAAAAGCTAACCTCTTATATCATTAACTCTCTTAAAACCCCAGCCTATTAATGTACAATAGACTGGGTTATATCATTATGTGTTGTTATAGTTATTTAGGTTGAAAACTATTAGCTAACTTTTTACTCTCTTCTACCCAGCTATCTCGTTCATCATCAGTAATAGAATCAATGGTTCGTTTTTCTACCTTAAAGTGCTTAGTGCACATCTTCTTTGCTACTGAGAAATTTCTAATCTCAGCTAGAATATCGATAAGGAGTTGGTAATTAGTCTTGTTGAGATTATAATCATAATAACCTATCTTAGGCTTATCAACTGATATCAGTCCCATATCTGAGAATTTCTCAACACACATATCAAGGCGTTCCGAACTCATCCCGCACTTTAAACTGTGGTCAGGTTTGCTTTTAACCATTGAGAAACCGGCTTTCTTCAGGTAATGCAAATTGACAACATATAGAAGAAATACGATCTCATCAGGAGAAAAGATTCCGAAAAAGATGTTGTAAAATTTGGTAAAAGCCAAATCGGTTGGCATACCATTTCGATCTAAAGTTCTCTTTGACATTTTGTTTTTCTCTTTAAGTTTAGCACTCTTTTTTACCGGTTCTAAGACCGACTTCCGAGTGTAAATATAAGCCGAATACAACTCTCTAACAAACTCTATTTTAGATTGTTATAAACATTATGGGATTTTTGAGCTTTCAAAGTCTGTCAACATTGTTTTTGCGTTAATGGCTGATTACAAGACGGTTGTAAGGATTTCCACCATACACATTTGAATTGTTAATAACTTTTTGATTTTTGCTTTGAATTACATCCGCTAGAAAACCTCAAAACGGGCAATCTGCCATTTTTTTTCAAAAATTACCCATCTTCAAACCTTTTCCCGAAACACCCTCTACTCTTAAAGTGATAATCGATTAGACACACGGCAAGGGATAACACCCAGCCATAAAACCAAAAAAATATGGATACAAATGCTACGATGGTTCCGTTCTACAAGGAGCGAGTAAAGGAAATTGAGAAGGAGATTTTGGCGATTGCAAACAATGCTCCCTATGCCGATTTATCGGACAACAAGGCGGCATATTTGCTTACGCTCCTCAACGACCGCAAGGGATTTCTGGATGCATTGTTCGTTGTTACGCCCGAGGAGTTTGCTCGTGTCAATGAGGTAAACGAGCGTCTGCGCGAACTGTCGCACGAACTGCACAACCAAATCGCTGGGGCCCACGAGATGGCAAAGCGTGCGTTCCTCGGCAAGGATTTTACGGTTGAGGCAACGCTCAAATTCGTTTCGAAGAGCGACGGTGCGATGATTGTGCGCCCGAATGATGACTATTATGGCTCTGATTTTACGAAGATCATGCGTGTGGTTGATATGCTGAACGAGCAGGGCTTTATCCGCCCCGATTTTGTCGATTTTGATGACTGCTCGAATTTGGGCAAGGAGATGGGTACATTGGATGACATCACAACCTACGAGGATTGGCAGCCCGGAGCCGAGGCGTTTAAGGATCTCAATATATGCCTTGCGCTCCACAGTTTCAACGCCTACCAGCCCTATTCACTCGCCGATATTCTGCGTATGAATAAGTTCTGCGTGACGGTGACTGTAAAGCAAACTTTGGGAGGTGTTTAGTAGTGTATAGTATGTGCGGTTTGGTCTTTTGATTTACCAAACCGCATTACTTAATAAATTGAGTATTAATAATTACTCGCAAAAAATGCCATCGTATCAAAAAAAACATTAACTTTGTAAATTAAAATATATTTAACACAAATGCCAAATAAGCGTAATATAGGGGTTGTTGACCTATTCTGTGGAGTAGGTGGATTAAGTCACGGCTTAAAGCAGGGAGGTCTTGATATCATTGCCGGTTTTGATATAGACAAAACTTGCGAGTACGCTTATACACACAACAATGAGGCATTATTCTTTGATACAGATATAACAAAAGTTACAAAAGAACAAATTGACTCATTGTTTAGCCAATCAGAAATCAAAGTATTGGCCGGTTGTGCACCATGCCAACCTTTTTCCTCATATGCTTTCAAGAACAAAAAGAAAGATCCTAATAAGTATGATCTGTTGTATCAATTTGGACGTCTAGTAGAGGATGTACAACCCGACATCGTTACAATGGAGAATGTTCCGCAGATAGCATCATTCAAGCTTAAAAATGTACTACAAGACTTTATATATTTACTTGAGCGCAATCATTATCATTGTAGCGTACAGGTCGTTTATTGCCCTAATTACGGCATTCCGCAAACGCGCAAAAGATTAGTACTTTTAGCATCAAAATTAGGAAAGATCCACTTAATCCCCCCTACACATAGCAAAGACAATTATGTGACAGTCAAAGATGTTATAGGAGATTTACCTCCTTTGGAAGCTGGAGAGTCATCAAATGTTGATCCATTGCACCGAGCAAAATCATTATCTCCGCTTAATATGCAACGAATAATGCACACGCCATACGGAGGTAGTTGGAAGGATTGGCCAGATGAACTAATGCTTGAATGTCATAAGTCGGAAAATGGTAGATCATTTGGCAGTGTGTATGGTAGAATGAGATGGGAGAAACCTGCGCCAACAATGACTACTCAATGTACAGGATTAGGCAATGGCCGATTTGGCCATCCAGAGCAAAATAGAGCAATTACAGCGCGTGAGGCGGCGTTAATCCAAAC
>JAFWZH010000033.1 GCA_017522515.1 Clostridia bacterium | reverse complement strand
GCGAACTTTCTATGACAAATATCATTTCCTGCGTTGTCAAACCTTGCAATACACAAAGTATTACTGCGGTTTGCCGCCTTGTAACTGACATTTGTCATATACGAAATTTCGCTCGTGTTCCGGTTTTTAGAGAACCCCTTAATATTATTGCATTTTCTGAAAATAAAGAACAAGTAAAGAACAAACGTGATTTTACAATAAAATAAAAAACTCTCAAATGGCGATATATCGTCATTTGAGAGCTTGTGCAATGGTGACCCGTACGGGAATTGAAAAAATTTTATGAGTTTTGGCAGTTTATGGTAATATGCCGTATTCGACGGAATATAGCCATAAAACCTTGATTAATTTGTAGCAGCTTAATGTGATTTTCAGCGTTTTTTGAGAACAATAATGGACAAACAATGGACAAGCTTGCGGACTAATACCTTGATTTTATGATAATATCAAGTGTAAAAAATACAAATAATAATCAAATGCCCGTGAAATCATAAGGGATATATATCAAGATATTATGTGTATTTTAAAATAAACTTTTCCTTTGCCCTTTCTAATGCATTTAAAGAATAATCATCTCCTACAAAAAATTCGTTATTTTTTACGTTAATATATTCGATTGAACTGCTGTTGTTTTTTCCATTTACAACGGGATTATCGTGATGAGTATAAGAAAATATGGGAGCAACAACACAATATGTTGTTTTGTATACAGGTTTATCCTCAATTTTCTTATCAAGAAACACAAGATATTCTTCGCTCTCGTTCATAAGATTAACAAATCCCATATTAATTCCGTCGGTATCATTTAAATCCCAGAAAATGTGTGATGAATCTCTCAGGATTTCAATTTCTTCCCCGATTTGCAGATCGTCACCCTTATATATCTCCAGAATTTCCACAGGTTCAGTATAGCATAAAAAGGAGAATTTCACTTTGTCGGTAGGAGTAACTTTAAGAATATACCTGCTATTGTCTTCAAGGCTGTTTTCCGCATATTCTTCTATATTTAAAGCAGTATTCTCGCTTAATAATCCGATTTCAAAATTGTCAAAAGGCTTATCCTCCTGACTTATATCTGTGAAAGACTGACGGCATATAAGACCTGCTCCAGTAGGAATTGCAATCATAAGAGATGTAACAAACACAAATAGCTTATTCATAGTCTTTACCTCCCACGATTTTTCCGCCGTCCATATAGTATACTCTGTCCGCAAGAATTTCAATATCCTCTTTGTTATGACTTGCAATAAGCACCAAAGCTCCACGTTCTTTTTCTCGGAGGATAATATCACGAATCAGCTTTACTCCCCTTTCATCAAGGGCATTTGTTGGCTCGTCAAGCATTATTATATCAGGACTTTCCATTATTGCCTGTGCAATAATCAATCTTTGTTTCATACCAAGAGAATATTTTTTCACAGGACGTTTATCATTTGGATCTAATCCTACTTCTGATATAGCCTTTGTAATTTCCGTATCGGAGATTTTTTTATTTATATCTGCCAGTAATTTCAAATTTTTAAATCCCGAAAATTCATTGTAAAGCCCTGCATTTTCAATTATAAGACCTATGCTCGGCGGTACGTTTATATCCTTGTGCAGCACTTTTCCGTCAATCGTAATTCTGCCGCTGTCAATGTGCATTAGTCCTGACAATGCTCTGAAAAGCATAGTTTTTCCACAGCCGTTTCTGCCAACAAATCCATATATATTACCGCTTTCAAGCTCAAGATTTATATTATCGAGAATTGTTCTCTTTTTTATAGTTTTGACTATATTTTCTGCGATGATTTTCATATATTCACCCTCCCGTTTCCTTATTTGTGAGAATAAAATCTGTTTTTTCAATGATTATCATTCCTGCAAATGATATAATTACAGCAGCTATAATCAGCAATATTACAGATGAATTCAGATTGAAATCAATGCCATATATATTTATCAGATTATCAATTTTTTTATTTTTGCTGCTATGCCAGGATAGTATCAGATGTGAAAAAGGAATAAGTTTCATAAGCCTTACACTGTCAGTAGTTCCTTCATAAATATTATAAAGCTTCTCCTGAAAAAACACATAGCAGGATATGAAAAACATCTGTATTCCGAGAGATATAGCAAATCCACCGTTGCTTCTGAAATAAAGGGCTGTAAGATTTAATAACAATGAGAAAAAATAATTCCACAGTGAAAAAATCACGATGTAATACAAATACAGACACAAGGATTCTCTGAAATTATGATGTATATCAGCCGAAAATTCCATTACAGTAATAAAACTCAAAGATAGAAATATAAAATACACAGCGCTGTAAATGTAAAGATGTGCAGTCTCTTTTAAATACCACTTTTTTCTGTTGATACAGCGTGAGAAATAATAAACCGAACCTGTGCAAAAATGCCTGTACAACTCAATACCCGAAATCACCTGAAATATAACTGACGGAAAAAAGCAGAGCATAATTTTTCCGATATATGATGCATTTCCCCCACAAAGTGCGAATTCG
>JAFWZH010000275.1 GCA_017522515.1 Clostridia bacterium | reverse complement strand
TGCTTCGTGAGCAAGTGTAAATCTTCTTTTACCAAATTCGGACTTCAATAGCAAATACTTATCAAGCACTATTGTATCTTTAGCAAAAACCACCGATTTAGGTTTGCCGTTACGAACAATTCTTAACGGTGTTTTTCCGTCTGACAGAAAACCAAGTTTTGAAGTATCCATTTCACAAAAAGACTCATAAACAATAGGAAAACCAAGATACGAACTTATAAAACTCTCCATATCAACAAACAAAGCCTTTTCCTGATTTGTCTTTTCTAAAAAATCCTTTACTAAACCCTCACCGAGTTCATCTAATTCCTTACAAGAAACATAACTTCTCAATTGAAATTTCACCCCCATAAATAATATAATTTTTTATTTTTAAGCACTACTTGTCGTAGCGAATTCCTTCAATGTCAAAAAACAGCATCTTTTATAATCTTATGTGCCACTCCTTGTACTTCAAGATTTTGCACTTTAATATCCGGATAATTCTTTTCTTTGTTAGCTGACCTTAATACAGCACATCCTTCTTTTTTGTCGAAGTGCAAATATTTCAAGTTACATAATCCGTCAGATATAGCAACTATGATATCTCCCTCTTTTGCTGTCTGTTGACTTTTAACAACTATCCAATCGCCATCTTCTATCCCGGCATCAACCATAGAATCTCCGTTTGCCCTAATCAAGAACATTTCGCCTTTACCGAAAACACTTTCCGGCAAACTTATATACTCAAGAACTCTTTGTTCTTCAAGAAGCATTGGGCCGCAGGAAACAGAGTTATCAAGCACTACTGCCTGATTGTTTCTACAATGCTTTTTAATTTTATCAGTAATGATATTATATCCATCATACTCAATCATTCCCTTATCCCGCATCTCTGCAAGATATCTGACAATAACCGATTTGTCAAAACCCACCGCATCTGCAATCATCTGCTTAGACGGAAACTTATTATACTTTTGATAATAATCGTCTGTGTGTTCTATTATCTTTTTCATAAGCTCCGGATCTTTGCTTCTCATAAAATCGCTCCTTTTTCTATTTGCACCATTCGGTGTTGATAATGAGATTATATCATAAATTTTGCCCTTTGCAACCCCTTTTTTGATATACAAAAACAGATGGGATATTTTTATCCCATCTGCCTACAAGTTTATGTTTATCAATATTTTTATGGATGCTATAATTAATCCATAATTCAACCTATATAATCACATTAAAGGGAAAGCATTCAATGAAAGCTAATCAATCTAACAATAAAAATAATATATGCGGAAGACAAATACACCTCATAAGAACAGGAAAATACGATAAACAACACGAAAAAATTTCCCAAGACCTACTCGCAGCTCGTCTCCAAATTGTCGGATTAGATATAGATCGTACTGCAATAAGCAGGATAGAATCCGGAGGTCGTTTCTTAAAGGATTCTGAAGTCTTGTTGTTTGCTGAAGCTCTCAAAGTTCCTATTGAAGTATTATATGATAGCACAGATAACAACTAACAACAAGCAAAGCAATCCATTACTCTCAATCAAACGCAAAACCATTTTTATTAAGCATTGCACACTTTCGTTTGTTATCTATTCATAATTCTGCCACAATCTTTATTGCAGACAAAAACTCCGGGATTCATATTTTAAAAATGAATTCCAGAGTTTTTACAGTTTATTTAATCATTAATTCTCGCGGCGTTTTCCTTGACAATTTAATCAAAGGGAAAAGACTTGCAATAACAGAAGTAACAATAATTATCACGAATAAAAACAGATAATCGCTTACTTTCAATTCATACAAAGGAAATGGGAATGGTTTTGAAGAAGTTCCCATTAATAACAACAACGGCATTATGGTATAATTAATCACCGTACTTGAAAAAATAAAAACAAACAATGCTATTATAGAATTTTGAACCACAAAAATGGTCGATATTTGATTTTTAGTCGCACCAATTGCTCGTAGAATACCAATTTGTTTAATTTTATCTTGTATAGAGACTGCAATAAAATTAGCAAACAGAATAACAGCGAAGAGAATTGCCACAAAAGAAATTGCTATCATCTTCCATCCAAAATCAACCGTCACTTCAGATTGATATTTAAGAATTTGAGAATAATAGTCGCAAAAAACATACTTTTCCTCCTCAAAGACTTTATAAAATAAATCTGACTTATCAAGCATTTCTCTATCATAGTTTAAAATAATATAAGGATATTCATTAGGCATTTCATCATAATGAGGACTCATAAACATCAAGTTAGAAAAACCTTTTTGAGAATATGTGTTAAATTCACTCGTCCAATCCGGTGAGAAATCATCGCTTTGTCCTAACGCAAAGTTCTTTATTCTCTCAAAATCCACTCTGTCAAAGTTTGTATTTATTATGCCTCGTATTGTGTATTTATCGCCATACATTCCTCCGACTTTTTTACCGATTAAATCTTCATATGAATTTATTTCAATTTTTTCATAGCCATCGTATGTAAAACCTGTAAAAGAGTAAATTTCATAGATATGCTCCGATACTGCTATATCATATTTACCCCACTCTTCATTTGGAAAACTCCCGGCAAGTAGTTCTAACCCATATGCTTTGAAATCCTTCTCACTTAGAACAGCCTTTCCAGAAATATTATCATTAAAATATATGTATTCTCGATCTGTCAACTGTCTAAAATATCCTGCAGCAGAATATCTTTCATTAAAGTTTGAAACACAGATGACATTCTCATCATCATAAACACATTTAAATTCCTCAAAATCTTCTAAAGAAAAGTATTTAGGCTCCTCGCGCGCAATACCATTTCCATAGTCAATAATTTCAGGGGACAATGATACTATTACTTTCCCTTCCCTTTCTAATACTTTATGTTGCAAATCATATGGCTCCCAGGTCGTAAATTTCAAAGCTCCAACCATTAACGAAAAACCAAACATACTTAAAAGAATCAGTACTAATAAGCGAATAGGCGTTTTTTTAAATGTGTTAGTCGCTAATTTGAGACACAACTTTGGTTTTAATACGCTTTTCTCAGTTTTAAATATTTCTTTTGATTCTTTTATTTCTGTTCCTGTGTATCCACTGATTTCTTCAATTTGACCCTCTCTCATTTTGATTATTTGGTCACCAAATTCACTCGCCGAAGATAAATCATGTGTTACAACAACAACCAACTGCGTTTTCGATATTTCTTTCAATAGTTCAAATATCTCTCGCCCGGTCTCAGGATCAAGGCTACCTGTAGGCTCATCTGCTAACAATATTTTAGAATTTTTTGCGATTGCTCGTGCAATCGCAACTCTTTGCTTTTGTCCACCACTGAGTTGTGATATTTTTCGCAAAGCAAAATCTTCAAGTCCCACAAATTTTAGGGATTCGTTTATTATAGAAGTACAATCTTTAAGGTTTTGTAAATCAGTCGCAACTCGTATGTTGTCATAAACATTGTAATCTTCAAGCAAGTTATTTTCTTGAAATACAAAACCAACATATGAATTTCTATATCCATCCCAATCGCTACTTGAAAAGTGAGATGTGTCGACCCCTTGACAAAGCATTTTCCCCGAATCAGCTTTATCCAGACCTCCAATAATATTTAACAAAGTAGTCTTACCACAGCCTGACCTACCTACTACGAAGACCAATCCTTTATCCGGCAATTTTAAACTTACATAGTTTAAAGCTACCGTAACAGATTTTTTTACAACATATTCTTTTTTTATATTTTCAAGTTTTATCATATCGCGTAATAATAACTCCCTTTATAACCAGTATTTCCAGTATCCCCATCTACCGAACCATTACCTCCTTTGCCGCCGGCACCACCACGACCGCCTTCGCCATGTTCTCCTGCTTCAAATGAACTCGGTCCGTTTGCGCCACCGTGGCCACCGTTACCACCATTACCACCATCACCGCCATTTCCCTGAGCACCGGCTGAAACAGTAGCAGTTACGCAAGAGGTATATTTCTTTGTGTAAGAGCAACTTAACGCAGCTCCGCCGGCACCACCTGTTCCACCTTTGCCGCCAGTGCCACCTTTTCCACCATTGCCGCCATCCATTGATATAAGTAACGAACCACCAGCATGTCCTCCGCGACCTCCTTCTCCACCGGTGCCGCCTTGACCGCCTGTACCGCCTTTTCCACCAATCAAGGTAATACTTCCAGTGATAGATTCCACAGTTACATTCGTTGCATATATGGCGTATCCACCTTTACCACCTGTGCCACCTGTACCGCCGGTGCCACCATCAGATCCTTTTCCTCCATTTGCAATAAGAATTCCAGCATCTTCTCCATCGGCACCTTTTTTCCCGGTTGTTCCTTGCTTGCCTGTCGATCCTATTCCGCCTACTAATTTTAATGTGCCGATACCTTTTAGTATAACCGTACCACCCGAGGAAGAACTGTGAACAGCTGCGTACCCCTGTCCTGTTCCTATTGTACTATTTCTGCCTCCGGTAATCGTTACTTTTCCGTTATACGCAAGCGTCAACTGAAAAACACCTTTTGCTTGGATTGCATTATAATCTACAGGAGCAGATATAGAAACTTCATCAAAACGAACTGTCAATGGCGAATTACGTGTTTCAATATCAATTCTAAAATTAGAAAAAGAACGTTTAGAGTTCGACTTGAAGGTAACCTCACTAACAGAACGGCTGATTTTAAACACATAAGTGCCATCTGTATCGGCAGAAGACAAATCGACAATTGAAGTCCTACCGGTGATAGTATCCACTATACTTACATCATAAGAATATGGTGTAGCTTTCCAGTTTGCATACAATGTCGTATTTGTAATATTCCAATTCATCAATTTTTGACCTTTAGAATCATATATCTTAGTTCCATTACCATTGGGTGAAGTATAGTATCCATCAAATTCATAACCTGTCTTTTGAGGAACAAGCACTGACACAGGAGTAGTATTATAAGTAATTTTAACCGCTGAAGATGAAGAATACACAGAGATACCCGAATATTCCACAGTTCCAACTGTTGTGGTGCCATAACAGGCATGAAAACCTACATAATAAGACTTATTCGAATACACATAGTATGAAATTTTAGAATCACAATTACCTGCCGAATCATCATTACATGTTAATTGAACAAAGTTCTCATCATACAAACGCAAATAAGGGTCTCCCTCACTATGAGTTGTCCATAATGTAATCGTTCCGCTTTCTTTAGGCACAAAGTAGATATAACTAATATCTTCTTTGTTGTAGGAAAATACTTTAGATGAGAAAGTTGTTTGTGCTGTCGTTCCTCCACTTTTATTTAGTGTTACAGTATAAATGACAGGTTTCCAATATGCATAAAGAGTAATATTAAAGGCTTTATCGTACGCTCTTACACTTCCCATTTCAGAGCTATAGTACTTCGTTCCGGCTCCATTAGGCTCCGTATAATATCCTGCAAAAGTATATCCTACCCTTTTAGGCGATTCGGCAAAAGTCATATTTTGACCATAGACAACAGAAACGCCGGAAGCACCTCCTGTTCCACCCTGTTTATCGAAGGTTATTGAATAGGAGTTTGGTAACCAATTTGCATACAAGGTTATATTCTTGTCAAAGCTCCAAACATTTGAAGTTTTTCCATTCTTGTCGTATACTATCTCTCCTTTTCCGCTAGGTTGGGTGTAATAACCATCAAAGGTATGTCCACTACGGAATGGTTTTGTTACAGATGGTAAATTGCTATCATAAAGAATATAATAGGATGCTGCAGCAGTACTATTACTCATGGAAACCCCCGAGTAATAAACAGCACCACTGGTAGGAACACTACCAAAAGCCCTGAAACCTATATAATATTCAACACCACTCACAACATTATAAGTTATTTTAGCATCGCAATTTCCATATCCATCATCATTTGCTGCCAACTGAACCATATCGGCATTATATAAGTACAAATATGGATCACCAACAGTATGCGATGTTCTCAAAGTAATTGTACCCGATGAACTGGGAACAAAATAAATATACGCATAATCCGAGGACGAATAAGAAGATACCGAAATTGAATCTTTCGTACCAAAAGAACCTACTAATCCACTTTGATAATCTAGTTTATAATTATATTTCTTCGGACTCCATTTAGGTTTTAATACAATCTTGTCCCCATCTTCTCCCAGGTCAGGTATTTTATTTCCCCAATTAATCAAAGTTTGAGAACTGTCGCCATCTTTATAGAAACCCACCAAATCATACCCTATGCGAACGCCATTACATGATTGATATGCATCAATAAGTGCCTGGTTAATAGTTTGATTCGCAGTGGCACCATACTCAATGGAAACTTGAGTGTTTTTTAATCCAAGCTGATTCGAACTGATTTCAACCCATTGCGATTGTTGATAATTGATAGTAACCTCAAATTTTTCTATAATCCAATACGCATATAAGGTTCTTGCCCAAGTAACGTCATAATTTGTGCTACTATCCATCGTAGATGAATAATATTGCTTGCCCGTTCCATTTATACCGCTAAAATATCCCGCAAACTTATAACCACTTTTAATGGGTGCTGTTGCCTGCGGCATTGATTGTCCGTATAAAGCCACCGCCGAGGTTGTTCCATTAGTTCCTCCCTGTGTATCAAAAACAAGCGTATACCTGTTTGGTGTCCAATATGCGTACAAAGTTGTGGCAGTAGTAAGTTTATAAGAGGGTACTAAACTTACCATCGATGAATCGTAGTACTGCGTTCCACTTCCGTTTTGACCTGAATAATATCCGGCAAAATTATATCCATTTCTAACAGGCGCCGATAAACCGTTAGGCATTGGTTGTAAATAATACACAATAGCGGTTGAATCACCACCGGAACCACTCTGTTTATTAAAATTAATAACATACGATGCCGGTGCCCATTGTGCTTCCACTGTAACTGCTGAATCATAAATATCCCACATGCCATCGTATGAAATCACAAAATCTCCCTTTTTCCATTCTGTGAAATCATAGCCTTTCTTTACTGGTATTGGCAAAGTTACTATATCACCATAATAAACTTTCATCGGGGCGATAGTTGTTCCACCTTTAGTGTCAAAATTCACATCAACAATAATTGGTTTTATATAGGAGGCATATTTGCTAAAATGAGCAAAGGATGTATATTGTGACTTTTTAGAATTTGGAACATAAATTTCAATATTATCACAATGATTTGCAAAAACATCTCTCTCTGTTTGTGTAATTACTGTCAATTGCAAAAAAGTTACTGATGTTAATTTTTCGCAATTAGCAAATGCTCTGGTTCCAATATGTTTTGTATTACGTCCTATAATAACCTCCTGTATGTAATTATTACCATTAAATGCATCAGAAGAAATTGCGATATAGTTATCTGACGAAAATACTGATTCATTACCATTATATTTAATCAAAACCTTACCAATAACCTTATTATCAGAAGGGTTTTTCAAAAGCCATGGTGTAGACTTCAAAGCATTTTCTCCGACAAACACAACTCTGTCTCCTCCATTAATCGAAGACAAATTCGAGCATCCTCTGAAAGCACCCACACCAATATTAGAAACATTATTAAGTGATATTGATGAAATTTTTAAATTATTGCTCATGGCATAATTAGCTATATTCACAACATCTAATGGTACAGAATATTCCGTTTCCGTACGGGCGGCTGGATATGCCACTAAGGTCTTCCCGTATGATTCAGAAATCACATTAAAAGAAAATCCACTATTGGTACAGTAACTCCTTTTTTTATACAATGCACCATCATCTTCTATATAGTAATTTGGGTTTGATTCGTCTATATAAAACTTAGAAATATGAGTACAATTATAAAAAACTGCCTCTCCTAAATAACTCAAATTTTTAGGCAAGGAGAATGTCTCTGTCAATCCAACACAGTTTGCAAATGCTTGGTTTCCTATAGAAGTGATACTATCCGGCAATACTATTGATGTAAGATTTGAAAAATTTGCAAAAGCTTTATTGTCTATATGGGAAACTTGTCTGCCTGCAACACCTGCCTCAAGTCCTAATTTTAATTCCTTTAATCCAGCAATGACATTGCCACTATTATCAAAATAATAGCTAGGTAAATTTATACCTGTAATCTTTACTGTATTATCAGATAAAATCTCATAATCATAGATTGTTGCGGGAACTCCTAATTCTATATTATCGCATATATAGTTAATTATTGTTGAATCTCTTGTTTCAAGATTGTGTGGGATTGCAACATTTTTAGCAGTTATTTTATAATCAAAGGTTCTATACTGATATGTAATAACGCATTTATTATTCTCATCAATCATATAGTCTATATCAGAATATGCAAATAATTTTTCAAATGTCTCTACATTAGAAAATCCCTCTGCAAACTGCGACTTTGTATCAATAAACAAGTCCCCCCAATCATGAACTAAATTTGCATTTCCATTAAATTGACCAACAAATAGTCCCACCATGTTAAAGGCATCAACAAAATCTTTAAGTACATAGGATAACTCTGTAAAAAGAGTCTGTTCTATATTTTCCCCATCTTGCAGTTGTTGTGCATATTTTATTTTAAATTCATTCAAACTATTAACTGCATTAATTATAGCTGCATCAGCAACTTTAACACTAATCTTTAATGCTCCCACTGGGATAGCAATTATCTTTCCTATATATGGAACGGCGATTACTTTTCCTGCACCATATGTTAACCCTACATCTATAGTTTTTAAAATTAATGCAGCCATTACACCCCATTCATCCAAAATATTTAAACCCATACTCAAAAACTCAGGTTTAATATACGTTTTTAAATGTACACTGTCCTCTGACAACAAGCCGATAATAAAAGACAAATTAAAAGTACCCCCAATTGCATTCAATTTTAGTTTAGGGTTTTTCTTAACTGCCTCTTCCCAACAACTATGTATTTCAGCTTGAATTGTTTCATCCAAAATATTTTTTGCGCTTTCATTATCAAATGATTTTTTCAGAATAGAATGTGACACGCCCATTAGGATTTCTTTATCCCAATCGGTTCCGCAATACGGAGTTCCCATAGAATAAAGTCCTGATACATTAAATGGGTGATCTTCTATTATATTACTGTTTGAATTATACTTAGCTTTTTTTTCATAAATTCCGTCTCCAATATCATCGTATTCATCAAGTGATATCTCTGAATTTTCCACATTTTCATCGAGTGATTTCCTTGAATATACCACATTCTTTAACTTTCCATCTTCTCTATATCCTGCCGCATACATCATCGAAATCAAGCCACCACGTGAGTGTGAAATAAGATTAACAGTAGGAATTTTACCAGTCAAATACAAGATATCGTACGAAATCCTATCTATAACCCTATGCAATTCATCATAAACATCACGATGATAAGACTTAGGCTTTGCAGATTCAAAAACAACAATAATATGTTTGGACACATCGTTAAGCTTGGTTATATATTCAGCAGTTGTTTCATCATAATTTCCGCGATTAAGTCTCATCAAATAAAAATTGTTTTGTGCATCATTATTCATTTTTGCTCGAAATACATCGGCATTTGGTGCTATGTATCTTAATGACTCTATCAACGAATTAGGGTCACTTATAAATTTTAAATCTGTTTTATCATTTGCTTCTTTGAATTTTGAGTCATTTGACCAATGTGATGCACTTCCACTTTGACCATGTACTAGAACAGTTAACGAAGGAGCATCATCACTTGGAGAAGTCAATCTTGTTGCGTTATGAATTAAGTCAAAATCCATTGATCCAGCATAACCTGAAAACATCGGTACATGCACTGAAGAAGTATCTGGTACAGCCCCAATTACAACTAGCTGCGGTATAACCCAAGAAAAAGCAACAACTATCAAAATGGTTACAACCAATAATTTAAAATTAAATTTATTTTTTATCGAAATCATCACAAAATCTCCTTCTAATTAATTTATTTTTACTCCCCATTCAACCTCACAAGAGCCGTTCCATCCGTCTTCCCAGCCCTCGGGCTTACTTTCATAGGATGTTCTTATAATAACATTCTCTAAACCATCAAACACGCCTGCTTCGATAATCTCAACATAATCAGGGATATTAATAACCTTTGGCTTGAATTCATCCAAACTGTATTCGCGGTCTGATTTTCTTAGTTCAACAATCGGTTTTTTATGATTGTCATTTCTTTCTTCTCCAATAAACCAAGGAACAGTTATTTCTTCTTGATTATTAATCGCATTACAATACAAGAAATCAATAAAAACAAGAGTTTCTATTTGGGGAAAGCAGACAAATTCATAATAATCAAAACTTGGAACTTTTCCTTCTCGAATACTAAATTGATGTTGAATTACCAATTTTTTTGTATATGGCGATGCAAAAAAATAATCATGCTCATAGTCACTATATTCAAATCTATGTCCAAGCTCAACAACTTTCTTACCGTCTATATATTCGGGAATAATAAGCTCTTCGGTGTCAGGAACATCCAAAATATATACTCCTTCACTCGTCTTATCATTATAATAATAAGTCAAGCCATCCTCTGTTTTTCTTTCCCAATCCCAACAAAATAAATACGTAATATCCGTTCCCCATTCAACATCACAAGAACCATTCCATCCGTCTTCCCAACCCTCAGGCTTACTCTCAAAAGAAGTCTTTATTGTGACATCTTTCAAACCATCAAAAACGCCTGCTTCAATGGTTTTTACATATTCAGGAATCCAAATAATTTTAGGCTTAAAATCATCCAATATGTATTCTCTGTCAGATTTTTTCAATTCAACTACAGGAACATTTGAACTTCTTTTACCGATATAATGCGGCACAAGAATCTCATCTTCTGATGCAGAGCTGTTACAATAAAGGAAATCGATAAAAGTAAGATTTGTTAAATTAGGAAAATTGACATATGTTCCAAAATAACCGTTCACTTTAAATTCATGCTGAATTGTCAATTTTTTAGTATTTATTCCTTCAACAAAATACTCATCACCATATCCTAGACCGTCCTCATAATGTCCTAATTTTTTAACTCTCTCTCCATTTATATACTCGGGAATAACTAAATTTTCGACATCTGGAATATTAATAATATATACGCCTTCTTTAGTGTACTCATGAAAATAGTAAGTAAATCCATCATCTGTAGTTTTACAATAATCCTCAAAAGTTGTACACGAAGAGGAAATCCCACATATACAAACCACACATAAAACCAAGCATAAAACCCTAATACATCGCACGTGAACTTTCTCCTTTCTTTTAAAATTATTCTAATAAAATTTCTTAAATACTTTGCAATTCCAATCTACCTTAGCTTTTTATCACCATAATAGAATACACTACAACTTAAAAAAAGTCAATATTTATAATAAATATCGATTTTCTTCGTCGTTTTTATTGTTATAAACATAGCAATTGCCACTTTTATTTTGGCAGTTTGTCTCATTTTTATGAATCACTATTCTTTATTTTCTCTGCTATTTTAATCAATCAGAATTGTTTTACGAAATACAAAAATTGAAAAGTGTAATCTCTTTTTAGCCAAAAACAATTAAACTATTTTTCAAGTTATATTTCCTCTCAATTAGTATATCTCTTACATTGGGTACTTATGGCCCTGCCACAGTGGCAGGGGGCTACTACCACCATTTTGGCGCAGTACCCCCTTGGCGAAGTCGTTGTTATTTTAAATAATACCTATTACTCGTTGCAGATCCATTCTTCCTATGAGCATATTCCTTGCGAATAAATCCGCTACTTTCCAAATCCTTAATTGCCCTTCGCACTGTGTTTGGCGACAACGACATATCTGTTGCTATGCGTTTTATGCTCGGCCACGCCTTTTTCTCCTTGTCACAGCGATCGTGCAAGTAAATGTAAACAGCCTTTGCCCTTGAGGGCAGTTGGTCATAATCATATAACTTTCTAAAATATGACATTTTTCACCTCAATTCGTCCTTATTCGATTCGCCGGTTCCGGTGTTAACGGTATGTTTACTTCGGAAAAGTGTTGCCCGCCACCGCTTCTTGTGTCACAAACGAAACTTTCCGCATCTTCAGCATCTAATATTTCTTCCGGCGGAAACACTTCCAATATTGCTTCTTCAATTTGTTCTTTATTGGTATACTGCACTTTTCTTGTGCCTTTGTCCTCTATATAAAATATTGGTGCATCAAATTCTATTCCCCATTTATAAAACAGTTTTAATTTAGATATAAAAGGATGTGTGCCTGTTTTCATGACAATAAAATTGCCTTTTGGCATTGATTTCAGCTCATCTGCACTCATAAGAGGTCTTTCGGTCATCTGCAAACTTTGCGAGGGATCGTTTCTGCTTCGTGAGACTGAGCCTGTCATAACAGTTCGCGTTCCCAATGCTTTTGAGATTATGTCTGCAGTTTCCGATGTGGGTGCAAAACCTCCGGCTATAGTAATTTGGCAGTTATCCTGAATAATGGCTGCACCTTCTCTACCATAATTCTTTTCAAGCTGTTGATACGATTGTATGATACTTACCAATGACAGTTTTCTTGATCTCGATGCCGAGTACATCATTTCAACCGAGTTGATTGGAGGAAGTGTTCCGAACTCGTCCATATAAAACATAACTCTTTTATCCAAAGTACCGCCCTTTTCATCTGCAACAGTTAATATTTCTCTATATAACTGCTGTAACAAAAGCGATACCATGAAATATGTAGCAGGGTTTTCTTCGGGAAGTACAATGAATATTGCACACTTTTCGGAACAAAACTTTTCTGCATCAATGGCGGTATCAAAGCATAATATTTGTTCAAGTTCCGAATCAAGAAACGCATTCAGCCTCGACATTGCAGTTGACATAATAGATGCCATTGCTTGCTCACTGGTATTTAATGCCGCACCGGCAAACCATCTTGTTTTATGGTCAGGTGGTAATAATTCCATTAACATTTGAAACTTGTTTTTACCTTTTATTTTACTTGGGCCAAGCAAATCTTGTATTAATTTAAAAACCGACACAATATGCCTTTGCTCTTTTGGTGCAAATTCAGCAACCAACAATATCGATGCTGTCATAAGACCTTCTGCCGCATCATAAAAGAATGCATTTTGTCCGTATGATGCCGAATCGCCCTCGCTGAAAATAAGTGTTTTGGCAATAATTTTGGCGTACTTTTCTGCCTTTGCTTTGTATGACAAAACTTCCGGATTTTCTTTATACAAATCCATATATTTATTCACAAGGTGAAGCAGATTATTTCCGTCAGAGCGAGTCGGATTTCTCAAATCTATTACAGCCACATTGTAACCATAATAATCTTTTGCTATATTTCCATAATTTCTGTAAAGGTCACCTTTTGTATCCGTTGTCAAAAAGGACATTCCCGATGCACAAGCATACTCAAGATTCGGATACAACCAAAATGCAGTCTTACCGCATCCGGCAGCACCAATCATCATTGTGTGAACATCTGTTGTGTCTACCATTGCGTAGTTCTTGCCACGTTTTTTCTTTACTCCAACTATAACGCCCTGCTCAAGAGTTGTGCTTCCTTTGTTTTTTCTCCACTCTTGTGGTGTATACGGAATATGTTTGTACGCTCTTTTCTGCTCTCCTTTGTTCAAAAAACGTGCAGTGCCGTGTTGTCCATCTCCCACAGTTTTACTTTTTATGTTATTTAAACTATATAAATGTGACAGCAATGTAATGCCACCAATTACCGCAAACATTACTGCTGCCACTATAATTAATATTAATGTTCCTGACATTTTCCTTCCTTTCTCATAAATAATAAATCCTCATTATCTTAAATTTCGGATAATGAGGATATTTTGAGTAGAAATTTTATCCGAGAAGATTCCCAAGAAGCCTGTGAATCACAGGAATCACAAGGAATTTTACTCGGATAAAATTTCAAAAATAATTGTTATAATTATTAAGCCATAAAAACATATAGGAGGCTAATAATTATGGAAAAATTAGAAAAAGTGTGTCCATCACAGTTTCAAGAGACACTGGAGGACTTCGTTGCCTTTTTACAGGCAAAGGAATTAAGGGAATCAACGATATTTTTGCAGACAAAAGTTATCACCTCAACTTTATTAAAACTTGATTCCTATGGAATAATGCAAATCGGACAAATCACCCCTTCGTTGATATATCGGCTATACGAGGACACATCGGATAAACATAATTTTGTGTATCCGATGCGTAGTTTCCTCCGATTCCTTTATCATAGCGGAGATTTATCACGAGACTATTCTCATATAGTACCTGCGAGAAAAAAGAGATATCCAACTCCATCAGTTTATTCAGATTTGGAAATCGAGAATTTTTTAGCAACCTTTGACCGTTCCTCGCCTGTTGATATCCGAGATTATGCAATTTCGATGTTAGCACTTCGGCTCGGAATGCGAACAAGTGATATTGTTGCACTAAAACTGAATAACCTTGATTTTAACAAGATGAAAATTAGTTTTACGCAAATAAAGACCGAAGTCCCCCAATGCTTGGAGCTTGTCCCAGAGGTAAGAATCGCACTTCAAGATTATATTGTAAATATACGTCCTAATACAGATATTCAGAATGTATTTCTTACTCTCACAAATTCTCCATCTCCGCTTTCAGCGCAAACTGTATACTGCAGAATCAAGAAACATCTGTTAACAAGTGGAATAGATATAGGGAATCGAAAATGCGGTGCTCACGCACTACGGATGACATTAGCGAGTGAACTAATATCCGAAAAGGTTCCATACGATGTCGTAAGAAAAATATTAGGTCACGAGGATGCAAAAACCGCAAAGCATTATATCCAATTTGATATCGATGCACTTCGATGCTGTGCAATACCAGTTCCACCACCATCCGGAAGGTTATATCAATACTTCGCCGGCAAGGAGGAATTACCGCTATGAGGAGACAAAATTATCTGTATAGCAGTGTCTTTTCAAAGGAAATGACCGACTATATCAGACTACGCCGGGAAAGCGGAAAATACACAGCTAAAACAGAGAGTACGCTCAAAGACTTAGATGCTTATTTTGTTAAGATTAACTTGAGCAACAAAGTTATTTCACACGATGTCCTTTCGGATTGGCAAAAAACTCGTACCGTCAGCGCTGTCACAAAACATCAAGACTGTGCTCATGTTAATGGATTCTGCTTATATCTGAACACACTGGGAATTGAAGCAGCTATCGCTGAAAAGCCAAAGTTCAAATCTGAATATGTTCCTTATATTTTCAATAGTGAGGAAATGGAACGTATAATTTTTGCTGCAGATAATTGTCAAACAAACAAAAAGCTCACGCGCGCTTCAACGATATTTCCGGTTCTTCTCAGAATTCTATATGGTTGCGGATTAAGGCTTGGAGAAGGGTTGAACCTGCGATGGAATGACATCGATTTACCTCTCGGAGTTATATACCTCCGTAATACCAAAAGCGGAAAAGCAAGATGTGTTCCAATGGATTCAACTTTAACCGAAATACTGGTTGCTTACAGAAAACTAACACAGGAAAAAGGTATGTGCACGAATTATCTGTTTGAAAGTTATTACAGTAAAGATACTCCGATGCGAAACAACACTTTTTGGCGTTGGTTTTCAGATATTATGAAAAGCGCAAATGTGCAATTTGCTAAGCAAGGCAGTTCGGAACGCGGCCCGTGTGCACATTGTTTAAGGCATACTTTTGCACACAATTCTTTTCTAAAGTCCTATGAGAATGACCTGCCCTTTGACGATTATTCTCATTATTTGGAAGCGTATCTTGGCCATAGTAGCATTTTAGAAACACAGGCATATCTACGTTCAAGTTATACGGTATATATCCAAACGCATGAACGACTTAACAAAGAAATTGGGGACATATTCCCGGAGGTGCTATTTAATGAAGAACAATGATTTCCTTTCTACGCTAAGCGACTTTTTCACATCTTATCTTCCCGACACGAAAGGATTAAGCAACAATACGATAACAGCTTACCAATATGCATTTCAGCTTTTGTTTGAGTTTTTAATGGAGGAAAAAGGGATAACACCGGATAAAGTGACTTTCAAAGCATTATCCGAAGAAAACCTGCGTGCTTATCTAAGGTGGCTTGAAACCAAGCGAAACTGTTCAGCGGCAACTCGAAATTTCAGAAGATCCGCGCTGTGTTCTTTCGCAAAATTCGCAATCCGGAAAGGGCAAGGCGAGGCGTTAGCTTTCTATTCCGCAATGAGCACAATCCCCACCAAAAAAACACCCAAAGATACGGTCATTCGCTATTTTACCAAAGATGAAGTGGCGATATTGCTTAATACTCCAAACAGTGCCACATCCATAGGAAAAAAGGATACTGTCTTGATGAGTGTTTTATATGCCAGTGGTGCTCGAGCACAAGAAATTTGCGATCTAACCGTCAATGATATATTCTTTGGCAAAAGCACAAATATTCGGCTTGTGGGTAAGGGAAACAAAGCTCGTCTTGTTACTTTGCCAAACAATTGCGCAACGCTTTTAAGGAAATATATTGAAAGCAGAGGGTTTGATCCAGCCTCGCCTCAAGACCGTCCTTCTCACGTATTTTCAAGCCAAACACATGAGAAGATGTCGGTATCTTGTGTTGAAGCAATTGTGAAAAAATATATTACGCAGGCTAAAAGCAAGCATCCAACATTGTTTTTGCAAGGAAAATACTCTCCGCATTCTTTTCGGCATTCTATTGCAGTCCATATGTTAGAATGCGGAGAATCGCTTGTTGTGATTAAAGCATTTCTGGGGCATGAATCTATTAACACAACTACTATTTACACCAGTGTTACACCAGAACTGGCAAACAAATATCTTAGAGAGCGAGGAAAAGTCTTTGAAAAAATAGATACTGAACCATTATTGCAAGCAGATCATGTTGTATCTGCATTACCATTCCTAAACAGACTGTCTAAAAAACAATCATAACTTTTTTATCCGAGTAAAATTCCTTGTGTTTCCTGTGATTCACAGGCTTCTTGGGAATCTTCTCGGATAAAATTTCTACTCAAAATATCCTCATTCCAATCTTTGTTTTTCGGAATGAGGATTGTTGATTGATATCCTTTTAAAAATAATTCATTTGAAATCTTTCTTGCTGCTTTTTGCCCCGCTTGGTCGTTGTCAAAACAAATATTTATTTCGTTTATGTACGGAAAGTCTTGCATACATTGAAGTAGTGGTTTTGGTGTTGTTCCGCAGGCGGCAACATAAGAATGCTGTTGCCAATTTTCCGTATGCATTGATATGTACGACAGCATATCAATCGGTGCTTCAAACAGATATATTTTATTGCTCGAACCTATCCAGTGAAAGCTGTATCTCGGATCACTGCCGGGTTGATTTTTCCTGTACTTACTATAGAGCGAAATCGATCTGCTTTGCACGTGTTTAGGTTTGCCTTCTTTATCATATCCTACGAAAACCACATTGTGATACCCTGCTGATTCGTAAATCATTTTCTTGTTTACAAAGAAAAATAGAACTTTTTTATCTATTCCTCTTTGCTTCGCAAGATATATATATGCCCTTCGCATATTATCATTGAGTTTAGGTAATGTTAGTTCTTTGGTTGGCTTGTCTATATATATCGGTGTTTTTACGATGGTGTTTTCAGTCAAGCATTCCACTGCTTCAAAAAAACGCTTGTTGAAATATTTTCTGACAAACCCTATTGCATCACCGCCAACTCCTTCGTAATGATCAAACCATAAGCAGCCTTTTATCGAAACTTTGCTATGACCGCTATCCCATTGGTGTTCACTACCCACTCTTTTAACTTTGTATCCTTGACCAATCAAAAAGCCGACAATATCTGTTTGCTTGGCTTGTAAAATTTTATCTTTATTCATTTTATCGCCTCGTTTCTAGTAATTTCAGACAAAAAAAGAACATTGTTCGTTATTTCGAGCAATGTTCTTGAATAACTTATTCCAAAAAGACTATTTTCTGTCCATTAAATTTAACATACAATTATGTGCGTTTTTTTCTTAAAACTATTACTACTACCACCATAACAATTGCCCATAAACAATTTGAGACAACCAACGCAATTGTTAAGTGGATTGTTTTTGTTGAATCTTTACTTTTCTTCACTAACTTACTATTTGTATTTTCTTTATTTTCAACTTGTTTATCAGTATTGACAATCGGCTTTTCTGTGGCATCAGTTGGTGTTTCTGTGTTGTTTTGCTCCTCAAAATGAATTTCTGCATTTTCTAAGTTGATATTACGATTACCAACAACAATTTTATTCCAATCATTTTCACTGCCATCATAATAAACATATTTTAATTTCTTACAACCGTCAAAAGCCCCTTCTTCTATATCTGTCACACTACTAGGAATATTTACAGTTTCCAATGAAGAACAGTTACTAAATGTAGAATGTTTTATCACCGACAGGTTTTGGGGTATTGTTATACTTGTTAACGATTTGCACTCTTCAAATGAGCCACTTCCTATACTAGTCACACTATCCGGTATTATTACACTTTTCAAACTACTGCAACCTCTGAATGTACTATTTTCTATAGATGTCATACTATTCGACAATGTTATGCTTGTTAATGAACTGCACTCCCAAAAAGCACTATAGCCTATGTTAGTTACACTGTCCGGAATTGTTACATTTTTTAACGAACTGTTAGCAAATGCATGATTACCTATGCTTGTAACACTATCTGGAATTACTATATTTGTTAACGAACTGAAATAAAATGTATTATTTCCTATACTTGTAACACTATTTGGAATTATCACACTTGATAAAAGAACGCTAAATTGAAACGCTTCATCTCCTATATGTGCTACTGGATAATCTCCTATCATTAAAGGTATTATTACTTCTGGAGAGTTGCCTCTATATTTACTTATAGTTACTTCATTATTATCTATCCAATAAGAAAATTCCGTTGCCGGTGTCTCTGTAGCAAAAACATTCATAGGTTTAACACTACACATAAATATTACCAGCACCAACATAAGTAGGAATCTCCATTTAGCAATATTTTTCATTTATATACCCCCATACTTCAACAATTTCCGTCACAAGTCTACCACATGTACCCGTTCTTTACAAGCATTTCTGATAATACATACTGTTTTTACGGTTCTACCCACCAAATTTCTGTCCTTGAGCTTGTTTCTTCTCATCAATTTCTTTAAGCATTTTTCTATCCGTTCTTTTGTTTGCTCCGGAATTCTTTTCAAACTCGTCTTGGAATGTTCTGCTTACTTGATAAAGCAATCGTATAACACCTCTTGTAACATACTCGTTTATTACCGGTTTTTCAACTCTATCATTGGTATCATTTTCTGTTCTTGTTTCTCCTTCTTTTGTTTTCTTTTCTTCTTTTTCCGCTGTTGGTTCAGCCATATCAATCTCTTGCCGAATCCTCTCTGCTTCTTGAATTATTGCATTTCGTATAGATTTAAACTCGTTATTTGTCGCAAGAGGAACCCTTTCCGTCATAGCATCTTGATATATCGAAACAATATTATCTTTCTGCTCATACCATAATCTGTAAAGCTCCGAAATATTTTTATCCTTTTCAATCTCGTCAACTATACCGTTTACTATGTTCTTTATTCTTTTGGGCAAATATCCATACACTTTCTTTCCCGTATAATTTCCAAGCTCAGAAGTAAGTTGTCCAAGAAGAATTTCAATATTTTCATTGGTATATGTTCCCTGATTGATTTGCTCTACTATCTCTTTAATCTTGTCTCTGCCCATCTTTCGTAAATCATTTCTGTATCTGTTTTGTTCCTCAAAAATGGTATATAAGTCTTGTTTGAATATTTTTTTAGCAAGTTCGGACTTGAATCTCATCAAACCTTCTTCTGTCATATACGGTTCTTCCCCTACGGAATATGTAACTAAGTGAATATGCGGATGCGTTCCCTCGTTATGGAATGCCGCATACCAACGAAGGTCTTGAAAAGGAATTTCCATGCTTTCCGCAAGAAGGTTAGCGTTGCTCCTTAACATATCTCGCCACACTTTTGCATTGTCATAGGCAAGCTTTTGAGCATCTTTTCTTTTTAATGATATGATTGTATTCCATACAACTCCTTTGTGATTTGCAACTTCGGATGCTACTTTTTCCAAATTTATTTCCTCATCTTTTTGTGAAAACAAACCATGCTTGCCCTGTTTTTCTACTCTTGGTCTTTTAGCAATGTACCCAATATAGTTCTCTTTCTTGCCTATGATGTCTAAATTCTCGTCAATAGCTTTTGAAATATATTGCGAGGCATTGTATTTTGTTTCTGCTTTTTGGAATTCCTTGTATTCAAAGCTATCCTTTGTGTTCGGAAAATCTTTTGCTAGATTATTGACCAACCGCTTTTGTTCTGCCGTTGCAGGTTTGTTTTTCCAAGAGTTCTCACATTTTTCAACACCATCTCTTGTTGCAATATACTTAACGAAAGTATCTTTATGAGAACTTTGATTTGACTTGAAGTATCTCCATTTTAGTATCATTCTTGGCACTTACTTCAGCCGCCTCTCTGATATTTTAATGCTTCGTCAAATTTAATCATCCCCTGAGAACACTTTACATCTCTAACACATTTTCCCCTGAGCTTAGTTAAAGTATTTTCATCAATATTTGTATCGGCAGCAACAATATGCATGAGCATCGAAAGCTCTACCGCATATTTAAACATCATCATTGCCATTCTGTTTTCAAAGCTGTCCATCATTCCCTGTATTGTAGTTGTAACAATTTCAGGAAAATAGCCTTTATAGTTCTCAGCTGTTATGTATCCAACATAAAATTTTATAGCTTTTTGAATAAAATCCGACCTATTCCTACTCCCGTCAAACTTGTATGTTTCTTCAATCATTTTCATCGTTTCGTTTTTTAACCATAACGAAAATTTAGTCTTGCCCTTCGGCTCCGGCATTTTCTTTCTCTCCTTTTCTGTGTATTTTGGTTTAAGCACCCACTTTTTTGCCTAACTATAGGCAAATTCTTCATTTCTAACGCTTTTTCGATTTAAGAGGGCAAAAGCAACGCTTTTTTCTAAAGCGCAATTTTTCGCTTAACGGTGGGCATTGCCACCCGATGTGAACCGAGCAGGAGCCCATAAAAGCTCCGGCTCTTATTCCTGCAACCATTTTAGGACGCTTTTTCAGATCCGCTCCCTTTTTTCGGTTTCGCCACATTTTGCCCCAATTTCGCCATTTGCCCTATTTTCGAGTCCGTGTTCGCTTATAATTTTACTTCGCCAAACACGCCCCAAAGCTCGCCAAATATCGGTGAGCTTTCCCTATTTACTTTCTTGTATTTCTTTGCCCGCCAAAACTTCAAACGAGCATTCGGTATAGGACAGACCGTTTTCCTTTACAACCTTGTCCATTACCTTAAGTAACAGCTCTTCATCTGCATCGCCTTCACATACAACCGACTGGTAACATATCCATTCTTGTGCATCCGGTGTGTCCTTTACAAAAATATCGTAATAGCACTTGTCTTCTCTTCCGCACATCATTGTACATTCGATTTTTATGTACCCCGCAATGATTCTTGAAATTAAATATTCACTGTTAGGCTTTACCACGATATTCTTGATTCGCTCTTTTTCTTTTTCGGAAATAAATCTGCAATACGAATATTTATTTCCAAGTAACTTTTTCAATTCTTTTCTCAAATTCATTTTTATCTACTCCTTACATTAATCTCATATCTTCTGAATAATAAAACGGATCAGTTAATGTTTCATCTTCTGTTTCGTATTCGTCATCCGGATCATCAAACAGGTTATCTTCATCCAAATCAAACAGCGATTGATATATTTCTTGTGTCTGTGATGCTTTTGTGTATATGTATTGGGCAGTATTTTTTACCGCATCAAGTAATACATTTTTATCCAAATCAAAATCATCATAACCTTTTGATACAATGTCATAATATAAACTTGATGGCATTGAGAAATTCATCCTTTGATTCATAACATAAACCATCGCTTCAACTTTTTCTCCACCAATATTTACATCAATATTTTCTTTTGTATAGTGAGTTGGATATCCTTCATATCTGTCGAGTGATTTCTCATCCCATTTAGAGATCATCCATACAGCAACAGGAACGCTTGCTCCTTGCTTTGGTGCTATTGTTGCAAAAGCACCGTTAGGTCTTCCTTTAAATTGCAACTCATAATCTTCTATTACTCCTGTTGCATATACTTTTGAATCGGGACATCGGTATTTCATTTGTTCTTTATTCAAATTACTTCCGTATGCCACATATAATTTCATTCTTTGTTTCATTTCTTTCATCCTTTCTTACATTGTAATGTTCATCGACGGAAATTCTTCCTCGGTTTGAGTTTCTTGCTCTGCTTGCGCTATACTTTCTTGTTGCATTTGTTCTTCAAGCTCCATAGCTTTCTTGGCCGCAAGTCTTTCTTTTTGTGCCAATGCTTGTGCCGGGTCTTTCCACGCAATATTTCCGTCAAGCTTTTCAAGCAAGTGAAGCCTTGCTGTTTTGAATTCATCTCCAATCAATCCAAGTCTTAATAGCCAAGTTCTGAAAGTGTACTTTTCATTGTCACTTGCAGTTTTCATTCTGGATGCACCTTTCTGAATAAGTGCCTGATGACTTATCGCAAGGCACAACTGAATGTACGCTTTAACTTTTCCGGCATGAAGAGTTGAATTGAATAATCTGAATTCAATCGTGCCTTTTGAAAACACACTATGTAGATTCAGTCCGTGATACCTTGTGTGGTTATAATGATTATTTCTTCCTGACCTTCCGTTGTACCACATTTCCTCAATCTCGCTCATTGTTTTTGGTCTTTTGTCATTTAGCTTATCTAAAAAACGAGTATCAGCTTTCTTGCAGTAATTTATTTCTCTGTTAGAACCTACCTCAAGTGCTTTGTATAACAAATCTTCTTTCGCTGCCATGATGTTTACGATATTTCTTAATGTTTTAACATCGTGAGCAGAAGCATCTACATGAATATGTATTCCGCAAGAAGTATTTACTTTAGCACCGGCAGTTCTTAACTTTCTGATTATTTCTTGTAGGGTTTCAATATCTTCATACTTACATATCGGTGATACTAACTCTACGGAATATGCTCTGCTGGATGTACTACCGTTTCTCGTTTCACATTTAATAGATGCATCACTGACAACTTTCCATAGTCTTGATTCATTGTCTCTAACAGTATACGAGTCGTATACACCGCCTACATATATTGCTTCAGAATTAAAATGACCGGCAATTACTTTGGCTGCTTTTGTCCTCGTAATTCCGGTCATCTCAATCTCTATTCCGAATCTTTGATTTCTCAATTATTCTCATCTCCTATTCGTTGCTTTGTTCAATATTCACTTTTGTAACAGGATTGCTTTTCATCCTTCTTGTAGCTTTATTTTCTTTTTCCATTTCATTTTTTGCTTTCTTTGTTATAAAATCCCTAACCGTTAACGGTACGGATTTTAAATATAACGCTTGAAGCATTTCTTCTAATTCTGTTTCAACTGTTAAGTTCTTTTCTGATAAATACATTTTAAGTGCTTGTAATTGTTCGTCATCAAAAGTGACTGTTACTGTTGATTTTTTCATATTAATCTTTCCTTTCTTTTTAGTTGTAGTTAATGTTCGGAATGTAAAACCACTCTGTCCATCCACCTTGCTTTATATCTGTTTCCGCAACACCTTGTGTGATGTCCTTTGCTTCTATAACTTTGCCATTCCCAATATAAATACCAAGCTCTCCGTTTGAATATACTGCTATGCCGGGTACTTCCGGAATGTTTTCTATCAAACCTTTTTGAGTTGATAAGTTATATAATTCTTCTGCTGTCACATCAGATATTCCGTTTATGTTTGGTTTAATAAGATTGGTTTGAATATCATACCAAGCATAACTTTTTATTATACCTACTCCATCAACCGTTCTGCTTCCAATCCAGTTGTTTTGTATTTCTGTTTTGTGTTGCCCAACTTTTTCAGGATGTCTTTTTGAAAGATTTTCAAGAAGTTCTTCATCTAAAACAAATCCGTATGTAGAATAAACACATCCCCAATTCTTGATCGCTATATACTTTGCCCAAAGCATAAGATCCGTGCTGTTTTTTGTTAGCGGATTTACAAAAATGGTCTTGTCAATGTGCTTTTTTCTTACGCTCGAAACTATATCAGTAAATTGTTGACTGTCTATTTCTGTATCAAACTCGGAATTGATATTGTCTATCAAATCATCGTCATCTTGATCTTTTTCAAAACATCCAACAAAATCATCCACAAAGTCATCGTCATTTCTTTTATCAAAAAGAGCCATTGTTAATAACAGCTTTGCATCTTCTTGTTGTATACCTGATAATTCAGCTTCTTCCATTTTTTCTTCAATTTCATCCCATATATCATCTGCCTCATCTTCTTTTTCTTCTATCACATCTCGTATTTGAGTTGTGTCTATTTCATAGTCATCACTAAAAAATCCGACCAGAAATATAATCGGCATCAAAGCAATAAAAATAAATCCTATTACGATGCCGATTACTGTATTTCGCAGTTTTTTATTAGAGACAACTACCGTTACCGCCTTTTTTACTATCGGTATTATCGGAGCTGCCATTATCTGCCACCCGCATTTCCGAACAATTTTGATTTATATTCAGGTGCGATAACTTGCAATAAATATCTTTCGTTTCCGCAACGATACAAACAAGTTCCCCTTTCCGGATACTTGATAAGCTCAAACTCACTCTGTTCAACTTGCAACGCATCCATATATTCTCTTTCATTGATTCTTCCGGGATTAAACAAAAAATGATGTGTTGGAATGCTGAATAACGGCTTTGTAAATTCACGCAGTTCAGGAAGCAAAAAGTCTTCAATATTTTGTGATGCCAAAATTATAGATGAATCCTTTTTACGAACACGCTTCATAAGATTTCTCACATATTCTACTGCAGTCATATTTGTAAGAAACAAATAAAACTCGTCTATTGATGCTGTCGTATTTCCTTTTACTAACAGTTGGTTTGACATATACGACAAAATATTAAAAAGCATGGCATCTTTTAATCTTTTGTTTGTTTCCATTAAGCCTTTTACCCCAAAGCATAAGAACATATCGTTGCTTATATTTGTGTGTCCGTTAAAATATTTACTCTCTGAACCCACACACATAGAGTTAATACCCAGACATACTTCTTGAAGCATTTCTTCTGTATATAAATATTTTCGCTGTGAGTCATACATATAATATTCATCCTCACATAACTTATAAAAATCTGACATAACTGGATAGTCGGTAGATTCAAGCTTGCTGTAATCCGTGCTGTCTGTAATTCCGAACCTTGCATAGAGCTTTGACAGTAATATTTCTATTGTATCAAGCTGTGCATCTGTAAAATCTTTGTAGCTCCTAAAAAAGTCTTTTAAAAATGCTATGTGTTGACTTAAGCGAGTGGCTTTGTTAAATGCTGCCGGTGCTTCGCTGTCGTTGTCATCTGCATTATCTGCCCAAGCTTTTGGCTCAAGCGGGTTTATCTTGTATTCGCCTGTCAAAAAATCAATATAACAGCCACCAAGATTCGAACACAATTCTTCATATTCTGATTCGGGGTCAAGACAAATAATTTGCTTTCCGCTCTCACGGATGTTTGTCAATATCATTTTAAGCAGATATGATTTACCTTGTCCGGAATTACCGAGTATAAGCACATTGCTTGTTGTTTTATCTTCTGTTCTCCTATCAAAATCCACAAGTATGTTCGTTCCATACTTGTCTCTGCCTATGTATATTCCGTTCGGGTCTGTTTTACCAGAATAGTTAAACGGGAACAAGTTCGCAACACTCGATGCCGGCAACACCCTTTCGTATAATGCTCCGAATTTATTTGTGCCTGTCGGAAGGACAGACAAAAAACCTTCTTTTTGTCTTAATGTCAATCTGTCTGCAGATATTTTTGACCGAGTAAGCTCTATCATAATATCACTTTGTAATTCTTTTAAAGTATCCAGTGATTTTGCTTTTAATTCAATAAATACAGAGCAATGCAGAAGCGGTTCTTTATCTTTTCGCATATTGGCAAGTAAATCAACTACATCTTGAAGATTACCTTCTGCTTCGATGTTTTCCTGAATATCATTACCTCCGCTTTTCATCTTGTTTCTTCTTGTAGCATTTTGAATTATCTTTCTTTGTTCTGAAGCTTCTACAAGTCTGTGGTATATCCTGATAGTAACATTACTTCTGTCTGCCAATTGAGAGAGCAATGCCTGTTCTTTTGTAGAAGGCGGATATTCTCGTATTGCCCAAACACTCCTGTAGCTATCTCCCACGATATAATAGTCTGTCATAAACTTTATTGTCGCAGGAGCTATCATATCAAAGAAATCTTTTGTTCTTATTGCTTCTTTTTGTTCTTCAGTTAACTCTTTCTTTTTCCTCATTTTTACACCTCGTTTTTGCCTATATATAGCCAAATTTCTTCATTTTCGCCTAAATTCCGAAATGAAAGCTCTTTTCCGAGCTTATTTTTACCTGTTTTCGCCCCTTTCATTTCGAGTTTTGTCGAAAATACTGCTCTCCGTCGCTATCTGCCATTAATTCTCCACTCAAGCTTGCTTCGAAATATATCGAAAGAACCCTTTTAATTTCTCTCTTATCCATTCTTCTGACTTCGAAATTTTGGCTTGCCAATATTTTCTCTATTCTGTTTGTTGTATTAAATATTTGTTCTTCTTTTTTGTTGTTGCACCTAATAACAAATATAAACTGTCTTGCTGTTGCCATTTCCGTTTGTATGTGATCAAGAAACAAAATATCTTTCTCTATCAATTCACGAACTTTTGAATTATTTTCTTGATTTGCTTTTTTATACAAGTACGATTTGTTTTCATCAAAGCATTCAGAAGAGTCCGTGCAAACAATCTCTATGTCCGGCACAGAGCACAATACCATTAATAAATGCCTTATTTTTATTTCAATGCTTGTATTCGATAAGACTGATATGTTGGTAGGAGTCACGCTATAAAACAACAGTTCTCCTTTGTCTGTTATCAACCCATACTTGCCAAAACATTTTATACCAATTAGTTCTTGTACGGAATTTCCTTTTCTTCGCATCCTTCTCATCTCCATTCATAATATTGTTGCGATGTTATAAAATATTTCGTTGCTGTTTTGATGAAGTCTATTACGGTAACTTCATCAAATCTCATTGCCAGAAAAGCAAAAACTAATGTTGCCACACCCGGCATTAATGTTTTTGCGTGTACTACTGCCAATACTGATATAAGTGTACTTATAATCAAAATCACAAAATCTCTTAAAGACCACATCCATATATTGGATGTGGCTTTTAAGTTTTGCGGATATATATATTCCTTCATTTTTCGTATCTCCTTCTTACTTTTTAACTAATGCTTTAGATAAATGAACCACAGTTGATGTTGCATGAACAATACTCATCGCATTGAATTTTGCAGTCGTATCCAAACCGAATTGTTGTGCTATTCTCGGCACTTCGTTAGCGGCCAACATTATGCCTAAACCTAAGAGCATATGATCAACAAAAGTAATCAATCCCAAATACAACAACAAGCTCTGTAAAAACGCTGTTAAACATAGTGCTATTACTTGCTTTACCCATTGAACAAAACCATCACTGTATCCTCTCGGTACAGAAAACATATATAACGAACCTACTGCAATTTGTGCCAGGAGAATTCCGCCTCTTTTTATATTTTGAAAAAACAGTTTGATCACACAATATGCAAAGGCAATTAACATAAGTGTTAAAAACAAACCTGACATTGAACCCGGAGACGCAAACTCCGATTTTAATACAAACCTACTGGTATCCGCTATGTTTAATGATTGTCCTGAGGCAAATAAAGTTGATAAATCTTGAGCAAAAACAGATTGTAATGTTATACAAAATTTGTACAATTCCACAGGCAATACTCCCATCAACGAACATGCAAAAAAGCCTTTTAAAATATTTAATGCTGTTGTTTTTGGATTTGCTCTGCCATTTTGGTATTCTATTGCTATATCAAATATTGCAACTACTACACCTGCCGCAAACAATGCCCAACCGAAATATGTAAACAATAATACTGTTGCTTTTATCCAATCTATGTCAAATATGTCAGCTCCCATATGGTTTATCTTGTCAAAAAAACTCGCCACCGCATCAAAGATTGTTTTATATATCCATTTAAGCATTATGTCCCATATGTTATTCGATATTTGCTGCCCTAATTCTGAAAAGCCATAGTGAACAGCTTTGGTTACTGCTTCTATGATTTCTTCTAACCAATCAAACATTTTTACTCACACCCTTTTACAGTTCTTGCTGTTATGGCAATATTGACCATATGTACAAAGGCGCAGTAAGTGTAAATATTAAGCATGCAAATAATATTGCCGGTGCTGTAAATTCAAATTGCCCATGCTTTCTATAATCAAAATATGCTGTTCCGAGTTTAACAAAGAACAACACAGCAAGTATCAAATCAACCACAGGAAACACAACATTATTTACTACCGTTTGGACTTGTCCTTTTGCGTCTTTCCATGTATCTTCAATCGCTTTTGAAACATTGCTTGCACCACTTCCTGCTGTGGGATTTGGTGAGGCGTTGCTTGCAAATACATTCTGTGAGAGCATACATATACACATCACAATAAGAACAACTATTACAGCCATTTTACTTCTCTTCATCCGTCTTTTCCTCCTTTAATATACTTTCAAGCTCCTTACCTTTTATGATTTTCATCCTTATATTAAGATTTTTGCAAAAGGTAATTTCTTTCTTCATTCCTTCTGTTATTTTCTCCCCGAAGATCCACATCTCATCACAAAACCACAATGTTGAAAGGCCTGCTTTCATGCCCATCTCTCTCTCTGTTTTGTTGTTATCGTCTATACAAAGTGCGTAAAAATGCGGAACTACCGGCGCAGTTCCGCATTTTAGTGCATACTTGGTGTATTTCTTAACCATAGAAATATTGTAGTCTATGTTTCCACCCAAGGGAGAACAAATATATACTTTCTTCATCATATCATTTGTTCCTTTTCTTTATTTTTTTGTATATGCGTTGCAAAAGAACTATGTTTACGACGATTATTGCTCCCCAAAAAACACCTTTAATATATTCTCTTTCCCATGTGGAATTTGGTCTGTTTTTGTTTTGTGCTGAATCAGCACATTTTTCATTTTGTGTCAAATCAGCACATTTATCAATTCTCTCTCCTCTTATAACAAGCCTATGTGTATTCACTCCAAACGGGGTACACGTTACTAAACTGCACACATCTTTTGCAGTATCTACACGCAAACTTTTTGTTTCATTCGGTTCTATTACATAAACATCTTCTATACGATATTCCAATGTTTCATCAAGAACATCAATATAAAAAATATCTCCTTTTTTTAAACAATCCAAATCGGAAAACATCTTTTGTCCTGACATACCCGAATGTCCTGTTAATACACAATGTGTTCCAATTCCACCTATCGGAAGCGAAGATCCAAACAGATGACCTACGCCCTTTTCCAAAACCTCAGCCGTTGTTCCGTGATATATTGGTAAAACAACATCAATTTGGGGTATTTTTACATACCCCATTATTCCGTTATCCCCTATATTCAATACTTTTCTGTAATTCTCCTCCGAACGCTGTTTTTCGTTGTATTCAATTGCTTTTTGTTTCTCTCTATAAATATCCTCATTACTATATTTTTCTATATTCTCAAAGTATTCGGTGTACACTTTTCTTTGCTTTTTTTCCACCAAATAATTTGATGCCAAAGGATATATAACGATTAACACAGCAATAACAAAAACAATAATACATATGGCAATACATACTTTCTTTTGCTTCATATTAATCAGTCTTTATTCTTTCTGCTTATTTTCTTAATAGCTATGACTGCGCCTGTCATAAGCACAACACCTATTGCTACAAACATAAACATTCCTGTATCCCCTGTTATAGGAAGATCGGGAACCTTATTATTAACAATATTAAGTGAAACCGTTGCATCTGCAGATTCGTTCTTTGCATTCATTTCAACTTCTTTTCCTGCAACAAATGCGGATGCGTTCTCATTTTCAAACACTATAGACAGCTCTACATTTTCTTCAAGCAATGTGTATCCCTCTGCAGTATTTACCTCTACAATTTGATAAACATCATCTTCAACACCGTATACACAAAGCTTGCCCAATTCTTCCTCCGAAAAATTCACCGGCACAAATGATGTTGCTTTACTTTCGTCCGTTGTATATCCTTTTACATAATATATACCGTCAATATTTTCAGCCACAAGCCATACTTTGTCTGTTTCGTTATATACTTTAAACTCAACTTTATCATACAAGCCTGATTCATACGCTTCTTTATCTGTCTTATCTGAAAAGTGTTTTGTAATGTTAATTCCAAAGCTATATACTATTGCTCTATCTTCAAGTGTGTCATAATAATTTTCCGATGTTCTTCTCCATGTAAGTTTAACCTTATTGGAATTTCCGCTTTCGCCAAGAATCAGCGATTCATCTGAATTTACTTTCGCGCTATACTTTATCAAGATTGTGTGTTCGGAATATTTGCTGTTTATCTCTGCAAGTCCTTTTTGCGAAATATTTATTTTCATTACATTGTTTTCATAAGTAACAGTAAATAAGCTCTTATCTTCTGTCCAATCAGCCACCTTACTATTACATGCTGCATCACTGTATATTTCAAACACAATCTCATTTTCTATATAGCTAATACCTTCTGAAAGTGTATCCACAAAACAATACTCTGTTAAAAATGTTGCATTTGATTTTACAACAGGAAGTGTTGATTGTATCTTGTATTCTACAATATCTCCGGCTGATGCTGTTGCGTAAGAACCATATTCTGATGTTTTTCCTGTGCTTGATTGTGATTCTTTGACCTCTTTTTCCAAAGTCGGATTGCCTGTTTCATTTTTAGGATAGACAACTACATCATAGTTCCAAGTATCACCGTTTACTGTCATAGGAAGTGAAACAAAGAATGGGTTTGTAGTATCGATTACATTCTCTGGTACTTTTGTTTCTACCACAAGATACAAGCCTATATTAAGTCCTGTTTCTACAGATTTTCCTTTTTCATTTGTAAGTGGCATTTTTTGTGCATTGGTATTTTTAGAAATATAACTTTCCAATGCGTTTTTCACCTTTATTTCATTATCCAAAAGTGCATCTGCCATCGCTTTACTAACGATGCTTTGTTGGTAATAATATTTGCTTGCATTGATATTATCTGCCTGTGTATATCTACCTTCTCCGTTTGCTAGGTTTATTGCACTTAATAGTTCTGCAGAGCTTTCTTTGTCAAAGCCATATAAAAGCTGTACTACATTGTTGTCTTTAAAAGTGACTATTTCTGCAACGTTAAGAATTGTAAATTCAACACCTTCAATTGCATTAATTTCTTTTACTTCATATGCATATTTATTGATTGTAAGTGAACATGTCTTATTTTTATCAATTGTTGCATTATTTACATCTGCTGCAAATGCTGTTGTTATTGTTGTAAAGCACATTACAAGTGCCATAATTACTACTAAAAATTTCTTCATATTTTTACCTCTTTCTTCTTTAATTAAATAATAAATTGTTACTGTTGCTCCCATAATTAAACTGAGAACAATTGGAATATATAAAAAAGAATTACCGCCGGTTGGAGGTAATTCAAATTCATAGGTATTTATTGCTTTTATTGTTATCACGGGATCGTCTTTTGTCGTTATTTTATCTTCAAAAATTGGCTCCGTTAAAAGTGTATACCCATCCTGAGTTTGTATTTCTGTTACTTTACAGTACATTTCGGGTATTAAATCTTTTATATATGCCTTGCCCGTTTCATCGGTTGTTATTTGGTCTGTTTCTGTCCACATATTGCCGTCAAATGACCGCTCTACTAAAAAAACAACACCAAAAATCGGTTTGTTATTTTCATCTACTTTTAATATCACAAGCTCATGTGGTTTTGCCTCATTTACTATCTCAAGCTCAACGAGCTTTTGGTTCTCGCTTATCTCAACCTTATATGCTGTATCGTCAAGCTTATAGTTGTTCGGAGCTGTAAGCTCTTTTACAATATATTTGCCATAGGCAATATTATCAAACTCAAATACTCCGTCTGCACCGGTTGTTAATACCTTTATTGCTTCTTTTGCAATTAAGTTTGTTTCGCTGCCATAAAACAGTCCGATTTCAGCACCGGCAAGCGGATTTCCATTTGTATCAACCTTTATACCATTGATACTGCCGGTTTGCTGTGTCTTTAGTTTTATAAATGCTTGCAACGGGTCTGATACCTCGGCTGAATATGGTTTTGTAAGGTCTTGCCTCGTTGATGAGGCCCATGTAATTAGTCCGCTTCTCTTTAGCGTTCTGTTTGCTGTAAGTGTCACATCTTTTACAGCCACCTTTGATTTAATCAATAGCTTATTACCGCTTTTTTCAAGCGTTACATTGCTGTTGTCCGGTTTAATATCAAAGTTTGAAAGCACGTTGTTAGTGTCTGTAAGGCTTGCTGAATATTCTGTGCCGTTCCATTTAAGCTCCACTGTTTGAGCTTGTGATTTAGCTTCTGCCATAAAGCTCGGTGAATCCAAATGTGCTTGCATTGCGTTTACTATACGGTTATATTGTTTCATTATTTGACTATATACTGGGTGGTTCGGTGATACTATGTCTAATACGGCATCGTATGAAGCACCGGGAGCAACGTGGTTAAATTCGCTGTCACGCTCGCCTACAACCACTTCCCATATCAGTATCTGCGTTGCGATTACATTACCCAATGTGTCGGCATCGTTTTGAGAAGTCCAATTAATATTAATCGTGCCGATATATCCGTATTGGAATATTCGTCCGATGTGCAGCTTAATTTTATCGCTGTCAATGGTGCTGTTATCAGGAAATTCATCCCAATACGCTTCGCCTTTTTCAACATACGAATCGCCGGTTTTGATATACTCACCCGGTTCGATACAGTAATATATCTTGCCGGAGTAGTCATTGCTGTAGATTGCAAAGTTATCTGCAGCCCTTTGTGACCAACCGCCCATAAATGACATAGCTTCTTTGCCCCAATTATTTTTATTGTTATCTGCAGGTCGTGGATATTGGAATACCATTATCTCATTTGCTGCAGCTTCGGCAGGGGTAGTGTTTATGGCATTTATTGCGGTTAAACACAATGTCAGCAAAAGAAGCAACACAACGCTTCTTTTTAAACATTTTTTCATTTTATCAATCCTTTCTGAATTAAATTTGTGTATAAAAAAACAGCACTTAAAATTTCTTTTAAATGCTGCTTATTTATCAATCTTTAAGATTAATGTGTTGTGTTATTTAGTTTTCGTTTAATCCACCATATCCGATATATATTTGATAGGCATCTGCTGTGGGTGCATACTCGCTATCATATTTTTCATACCATACCCATACATATTTGACACCTACTTCTTTGTAGTAGTCAATTCGGCTAATTAAATTCTTTTCTATCTTCGACTGCGTTCTTTTTGCATAAACTACTTCGGGTGTGTCCCAACAACCGGTGCAATCAGAAACTAATTCAAGTCCTATGCTCAACGCATAATCTTTAGCAAAATCAACCCAATACTGCGCCTTTGCATCGTCATACGGTGCTACAGTTGGCTTTGCTGTAGGCGTGGGTGTCGGCTTCGCTGTAGGCTTTACTGTTGCTGTCGGTTTTGCCGTCGGCTTCACAGTCGGGGCTGTGGTTTTCGGTGCTACTGTCGGCTTAACTGTGGGTTTTGCCGTAGGTGCTGCCGTCTGAGTTGGATTAACGCTTGGCACAAGCGTAGAATTTGATGTAACAACAGCTTGTGTTGCACTCGGTGTTGCTGTCGCAGTAGACACTACGCTGCTCGGTTCTTGCGTTGGATTCTCACTCTTAATCGATTCGGTAGGTGCAAGGCTTGGCGTACTTTTTGATGGAACTTTTTGCGTACTAACAGAAACCTCAACTTCGTTTTTTGCAGACTCTGTTGCCGGACTTTTAGTATTATTCTTTTTTACACATCCTGTTACTAATATTATCATCACTATTAACAAGATGCTTGCTGTTTTTTTCCAGCTCGCCATTCTTATTCACCTCGCAAATAAGAATATATATTTTTTTACTAAAAGTCCAGCAATATTTTTACATAGTCTGTTCCATTACGGGTTCAGGTTCTTCTTCATCTTCCAAATCTATATATTCTTGGTCTTCTCTCATGTGCAACCTTTGTTCATATGCATATATAACTGCATTGTCTAAGTCAAACCTTGCCTCCCTTGTTATCGGATGAACATAGTCTTCGTACTTTTTCTCTCCGTTTTTCATATAGCTGTTCTGCGGCATATATATACGAAATTCATCGCCTTGTTTACACAACTTAATGCCATGTATTGCTATTGCGTTTTCAACAGTTACGCTTGCAATTGCTTTTAATGTACTTTGTGGATTGTCAAACATCCTATCAATATTTGCTTTAAATTTTACCTTATTATTCATCTTAAATACCTCCAAATGTTATAAAATAAAAACCTGTGTCTTCTTCAACTTGTTCTTGACTTATTTCTTGCGGTTCTGCAAACTTTTGCATATACTTTTCAACTTCCTCATCAGTTAATGATCTAAAATCTTCACCCGTATCTCCCACAACAAAAAACGGACCGGCTATCACCGACCCGTTTTCTAATATTCTATTGCCTTCCATTCCTGTCAATTTGCCTTCATCATTGCAAACAATAAATGTCCCATCTCCGTTATATATCAGTTCAATTAAGCCGCCCACCGCTTCTTGCTCTGCTTCAAGCGTGTTTTCTATTTCTGTGACATATGCCGGTTTGTTAGGTTCTACTTTAACGATTCTCAATTTATCTTCCATATCAAACTCCTTTTTCTTCCGTGCATTTTACAGACAAATGTACAAGTGCTGCTTTTTGTTGTTTAGGGGTTAAACTGTTCAAAAACTCAAAAAGTGTAACTTCTTCTTTTGGCTGTTTGTCCTTGCATCCATTACATACTTTTTCTTTTTTGATTATTACAGTTTTACCATCCTCGCCTTCCTCAAATGACAACAAGTCATTATATGTAATGCCAAGCTTCTTTCTTATTGCATACGGAATGGTTGTCCTTCCTTTTTTACCTAATATCCTATAAACTTTTCTTATCTGCGTATCTTGCATTTTACTATACTCTCCTTTAATATTTTTTCGTAGTCATTCGCTTCAAAAAGCGAAAGCTGTTGTGGTTTATTCTTTTCTCTTTCATATAGGTCATAATTGCCGATTAGTAATTCTTTAAACTCTTTTCCGGCTTCATACCTTTGTGCCATTGTATGTACTCTCGTAAAATCGAGCATAGAATAATCTTCGTACAAATCTCTCACTTCAGAACAGTCATTATATGACAACAAAAACTTGCCTTTTATGTTTTTTAATGTATCCCTCAATCGCACATGATCATCTCTGCCAAATTCAACAGCGTACATATCTTCCGTAAAAAAATATGGTGGGTCCAGATAGAATAAAGTATCTTCTCTGTCATAGTGTTTGATCAATATTTCAAAATCCTGATTTTCAACTACTACATTTGCCATTCTGTTTTCTAACTCTTTGATTAAATCAAACAGTTTTCTGATGTCAAATGGCTGTGATGCAAATGATTTACATCCACTCGAATAGCTATACCTTAACAGTTTCAAAAACATTGCTGCTCTTCTTACATCGTAATCAGTTGTTATTCTTGTTCTGATTTCTTGAAGTTCTGCCGCTTGTGGTGGCAATATTATTCTCTGTGTAAGTTCCAATTCTTCATTTAAATATTTGTCATCAAACTCTCCGTATTCAAAAAACTTTTTTATGGCTATAAAATCTTCTCTTGAATTCAAATTACAAAAACCAAGTTCCCTAATTACTGCCATTGTTCGTTCTTTCATACAATGAAACAAGTTTACAAGATTTCTGTCAAAATCATTGTATACTTCAAACGGATGTACTTCGGGTTTGCCTAACAAAACACTTCCCGACCCACCGAATACATCTACAAATCTTCCATATTTCAGCGGAAATACTGCATACAATATATTTAATATTGATGACTTATTTCCTACTCTCGATACAGGTGTTTTTATATCTGTCACCTCTTTTCATCAAAAAAGCGGAATTAACCTTTTTGTTTAGTCAATTCCGCTTTTTCTTCTTTTATTTTTTGTATTTCGGCTTCGTATTTATTTATCCTGTTGATTTGAAAACAACAAAGCAACGCCGTTCCCACAAAACCACCAAGCAAAAAACCTGTTAAAAAACATAAAAATTCAATCATTTCTCAAATCAATCCCTTCATCCAAATCTTCTGTTTCATCATCGTATTTTGATGTTATATTGACATATTCTCCAATTATGCCCAACGCTTCTTCATAGCTTTTAGCTCCGGCAGTTATCTTTTCAAACATTTCTTTTGATTTATCGCACATACCGTTTTCATTAAGCGTTCTTACTGCAATTCCCATTAAATTGAAAATGTTTCCGTCTTCGCCTATTAGTGGGCAATTCGGTTTTTCTTCGTTCATTTCCAAATTATCAAAATTTTGGTCAATATAATCAGAAAGCCATTTGCCGTGCAAATCTCCATAACTTGCAATTCTCCACATAGCAAGTCTGCTAACATCAAACTTTATACCTTCCTTAAACGGAAACAACAAACATGTGATATCTTCGTTTTTAAAGAAATAGCAATCTTCAAACTTGGTTCCATCAAGCAAAATATTATCTTGTGTAAGCAATTCATTGATTCCGTCTTGCCATTCCTTTAAATCACCACCGCAGCCTTGAATAACGAGACCTTCCTGTTTTCTCATTTTAGGCAAATCATTAAACTTAATCTCTGTTATGCTCATAGTTTTTCTCCTTTTGTTTCTTTTAATTCTTCATATATTCTTTTAATTTTCTCTCCTATAGCAGAAATGACAGGAACGCTTACTGCATTGCCTGCCATTTTGTACAAATGTCCGTCTTTCAATCCCGTACTTTGTGCTTTATAGAATTGTTCGTCCGCAAAACCTTGCAATCGCCAACATTCTATGGGCATAAGTTTTCGTATTCTGCCCTTATGAAAAACCCCATGGCGATCTTGCACGGTTATCGTGAACATTTCTTCATTTGGTTCTTTGATTCTTCTACCGTTTTGACGCACCTTCTCTTTATCAGGTGTTAGAACAGCTCTTGGTTCTTCAACAAATACTGCGGAATGTTCTGCTTTTCTATTACCTACTCCAGAATCTTGTCTTGTCGTTATACATCTTGCTACCTCCGTAAACATCGGTGGTGAATTCATGTCTATAAAGTACAATCCTGTTTTTCCGCCCCATCCGCCTGCACCTGCTGTTTGGGTACAAGCAATTCCGTCTGTTTGGTATACTCGTTGTCCTTGTGGTCCGGGAATGAGTTGTACAAGATTTTCTCCATTGCTGCCCTCGATAGGAAATACTTTTCCGGCACCTCTTGAATCAAGATGTCCGACAATGTACACCCTTTTGCGTTGTTGGGGGACTCCAAAATATTTGCTGTTATGCACACACCATTCGAGATGATACCCCATTTCAACAAGCACTTTGAGGATTGTTTCAAATGTCCTGCCTTCGTCATGCGATAACAATCCGGGGACATTTTCCAATAATAGAAATGGAGGCCGTCTCTCTTTAGCGATTCTGGCAATCTCAAAGAACAGAGTTCCTCTTGCATCGTCTGCAAATCCAAGTCTTTTTCCAGCAATGCTGAAACTTTGGCAAGGAAAGCCTGCACATAGGAGCTCGAATTCAGGCATCTCACTTGGGTTGATTTGTCTTGCATCTTCAAAATACTTTTCTCCTTTCGGTTCATAAATTGCGTTATATGCTTTATTGACATATTTATCGATTTCACAGTGTCCTACGCATTGAAAGCCACCCACTACTTCCAAACCACTTCTGAAACCGCCTATGCCTGAAAACATATCAAAAAATCGGATTGCCATAAGACATCCGACCTTTTCTTTCCTTTATTAATTCATCTCCTTTACATTTCTTGACTATTTATTGTGCTTTGCTCCATTCGGAGTTCTGCTTCTATTTCTTCTTCAGTCAACTTTCTAAATGAGTCTACATCAGGTATTAATGCAAGGGTTCTGCCATCATCCCATTGCATATGGATTTGTCCCATACTATCTACAAACCTTACTGTTCCTCTCATACCTGCTTTGACCGGTGAATATGTGTCTATCATTTCATTAAGTTCAATTCTTGCGCCGGCAGGATAATTTCTTTTTATCTCCACCGCTTCTTTTTGTTTTCTCTGGTACTCGTTCATTTTACCTCCTGTTAAGTTAAGTCCATTTCTAAATTCTCATTGCTTTCATCTTCTTCATAATCTTCATGAAAATAATCCTTTTCGAGATTTATTTGCATCGGAATTAATTCCTTTAATAGCTCACTTCGGTATTCCATATCATCTATCTTATTTATGTATATACCAAAAGTATCAAGCATTGGTCTGCCGTCCGGATATGTTATGTATACATCTCCTTCAAGTCCTTTCTTGCAAATATACTCTGCAACTTCTTTCTTATTGTGAAG
>JAFWZH010000274.1 GCA_017522515.1 Clostridia bacterium | reverse complement strand
TTTGTAGTCAACTGAAATAATTACATCAACAGTCAAGAATTTCAGATGGCTGAATCCTGTTCATACATCTTTGGGCGTCTGAGTTTGTTTTCCTCTTTCATTCTTTTGATCATCTCTGAGTTAGGAGGAACAATCTCATAAGTAGAACTATAAAGTTTGTTATGCCCATAATGCTCATTGAGCCTTTGCGTAACTTCATCCATAGTGATCTCACCCTCAATTTGTTGTCGAGCAAGTTGAATCAGAAACTCAGACACACTAAGCCCATCTACATCCTGCAAACCTATTGCTGCACCCCAATTGTTCGCTCTTTCTCTAACAGCCTTATCCGGGTGATTATTATATTCGTCAAACAATCCCATTGATTTTTCTTATAAAGTTACAAAAAATATGGGGAATTGCCAATACCTTCACCTAAATAATTCTTATAACAACAATTATATAGTCGGTAAAGTTTGCTGTATGGGAAATAAAGTATAACTTTGTTCATAAACTAATGGATATAATTTGAATTAAGATGTCGAATAATCAACAAATAGTGATGAATAGAATAAAGGTTACACTTGTTGAAAAACATAAAACCAATAGATGGTTAGCTGAACAGATGGGCAAATCAGAAAACACGATCTCAAGATGGTGCTCAAATAAATCGCAACCATCAATTGAAACATTACGCGACATAGCTATTATTTTAAAAGTTGATGTAAAAGATTTATTGTGTTCCACTAAAAAGAGTCCCTATTATGAGCAAGAAGATGTATAAAGCTATAGATTTCTTTTGTGGTGGAGGTGGAATGACTCATGGGTTGTGTCAGGCTGGTATTAAAGTCATTGCAGGTGTTGATTTTGATATTGATGCCAAAGAAACTTACGAGTTTAATAATCCAGGAAGTAGATTTATTAACACTGATATTAAAAGACTCAGAAGTAACTATTTTGAGAAGCATTTTCATTTAGTAAAGAATGATGATTCATTGATTTTTGTTGGTTGCAGTCCTTGTCAGTATTATAGTGTCATCAATACAGCAAAAACAAAATCTATTAAGTCGAAGAATCTTTTAATGAGCTTTGCGAGATTTATAGAGTATTACAATCCTGGATATGTCGTTGTTGAGAATGTGCCTGGTATTATGACAAACAAAGATAGTATTTTGCCAAAGTTCTTGAAACGCTTATCAAAATTAGGGTATAATAATGTTGTATATAAAGTCATCAATCTTTGTAAATATGGAGTTCCTCAGAGTAGGCGAAGGTTTTCTCTCATTGCGACTAGAATTGAAGGCGTGAAATTATCCTTACCTAAGGCTGATGACCATATTTCTATTTTGAAAGATTTTATTGGTGAAGAGCATGGCTTTCATCCAATAAATGCAGGTTATAAAGATGCGACGGATTTCAATCATACGGCAGCCGGATTAAATGATATTTGTTTAAAACGAATAAGAAAAACAAAGAGAGACGGTGGATGTAGACTAGACTGGGCTGATGATCCAGAATTACAGTTGCCGTGTTTTGTTGGGAAAGATTCTAGTTTTAAGGATACTTTTGGAAGAATGTGGTGGAACAAGCCTGCTCCAACAATTACAACTAAGTTTTTCAGCTTGTCAAATGGCCGATTTGGTCATCCTACTGAAGATAGGGCGATCTCTATACGAGAAGGCGCAACATTGCAAACTTTTCCGAGTACATATGTATTCAAAACAAAAAGTATAGCTGCAACAGCAAAACTTATCGGTAATGCTGTTCCATGTGAATACGCTAGAAGAATAGGAGATTTAATTATAAATTTATAATATGGCACAATTCAGGACCAGAGCCAGAGCATTAGACCTTCTAGGTCGTCAGCAGATTGCAGGAATACCAACTGCAATCAATGAGCTTATCAAAAACGCTCACGATGCATATGCTGATAATTTCGATATAGATTTTTTTAGATATGATAACCTTCTAATACTAAGGGATAATGGTCTAGGTATGACTAAAGATGAGTTTGAGACTCGTTGGTTAACTCTTGGAACAGAAAGTAAAATATCTGGCAGTACACTATCTATGCCACCAATCGATCCTGGCAAGCCTAAGCGTGTAATTATGGGAGAAAAAGGTATTGGCAGATTAGCCATTGCATCTATTGGTAGCCAGGTCCTAATCGTTACGAAATCCAAAATTGCAGGAGATCGCTCCAAAGTAGTTGTTGCATTTATCAACTGGGAGATCTTTGAGTTGCCAGGAATCAACTTGGAAGATATTATTATACCAGTAGTGGAGTTTGATGAATTACCAACTAGCGAAGATATAAATATGATCACAAATGATGTTATATCATCGTTAACATCCTTGTATGATAGAAAACTCATCACCCATAGCGACTATACTAGAATTAGAACAGAGATTAAATCGTTTGATGTGGATCCGTATGATTTATCCAGTCGATTGTATGGAAGCTATCCAATGTCTTCAAATAGTGGTGGTACTCATTTTTATATCTCGCCAGTATATGAAACACTAATATCAGATATTGAGGGTGATGGTAGTTCAGAGGAGGCAACCAAGATGGAAAAGATGCTAATGGGCTTTCATAATACAATGACCCCTAATCATCCCAAACCAGTAGTTGATATTGCATTTAGAGACTATCGTTCTAGCGACGGTTCGTTTGTTAGCATCATTGATAAGGAACATTTCTTCACACCTGATGAATTTGAGTTGGCAGATCATCATATACAAGGAGAATTTGATCAATATGGACAATTTAAAGGCACTATCCGTATATACGGAGAAAAATCATATGCTCATATTATAAATTGGAGAGATAATAATTATAGAGAAACAGAGTGTGGGCCTTTTAAAATTAATCTTGCATACCTTCAAGGAGAATTGAAGAGTTCTCGTGTAGATATCGAAAATTATGCTATGATTAGGGCTAAAGGAGATAAGTTTGGAGGTCTATACATATATAAAGATAATATTCGAGTCCTTCCATATGGAGATTCGGACTATGATTTCCTAGATATTGAGAAGAATCGTTCTAAGAGAGCTTCAACGTATTTCTTCTCATACAGACGAATGTTTGGTGCAATTGATATAACCAACAATCAGAATGCTGGACTAGTGGAAAAAGCTGGTCGAGAGGGTTTTATTGAGAATAAGGCATATCGTCAACTACAAGCAATTCTCAAAAATTTCTTCATACAACTAGCTGCAGACTTCTTTGATGATAAAAAAGGAACGCCTCAATCTGAATTTTATATTCAGAAAAAGGACGAACTTAATACATATCATAAAGCACTGGAGCGTAGAGATAAATTGGCTAAAGGGCGTAAGGAAAAATTCGCAAAGGCTCTTGAATCTTTCTTTGAGAAGCTCGCTGAACATAAGTTTGACAATGACATCAATGGCATTATATCTAACTTCCGAAATCAACTCAATAGCGTCATACATATGGCAAGTCCTGATGACGCAAGCCAGCGAATCATAGATATTGAACATGAGGTTAGACAACGAATTGTTGACTATAAGAAATCAATAACAATTTCTAGTCCTAAAGGTTTTGCTCTATCAAAATCATTAAGACTTGACTTTGACACTTACCTCAATGAATTTAAGTTACTTGAGCAAGGCTTATTCAAAGATGCTATTGCTGAAGTAGATTCATTAATTGAGGAGTATACTCAGCGCTTAAACATTGAAATTAGTAAAAGAAAAAGATTGGAGCATGCAGTAGAACTTATATCTACTGAGGCAATGTCTATTAATAAAAAGAAGAAGAATGAAACATTAGACATTATTACAGGAGTCTCTCAAAAAATTAAGGAACTAACAAATGATTTGATTATGGATCTTGATACGCAGATAAGGAGTGTCAAGGACCAATTCAAATATCTAGCTACCCATGAAACAGAAGATTTTGATTTGGTTCAGGAACGTCAGCATATGGAGAATCAAATTGAATCGATTAGTATGCGTAATACTGATGTAATGGAGCGCATTATACGTCAGTTTGAAAGTTTTTATATAGAAAAGAGCGAGGATGGTCTAATTATCACAAATGACCAAATTGCAGATGCTGCATCTGAAGAACTGGAAGAATTGAGAGAGCGATTGCAAACAGATATTGAGTTAAGTCAGTTGGGATTAGCAGTTGGTATACTGCACCATGAATTTCATAGTACAGTTACCTCTATTAGACATAGTTTAAAGGACTTAAAAGCATGGTCAGATGTAGATCAAAAGCTAGAGGGAATATACAAAAATATTAAGATTAATTTTGAGCACTTAGATGGATATCTTAATCTATTTACGCCATTAAACAGACGTTTAAATAGAAGAAGAGAGAACATCTCTTTACTTGACATCAAGGCCTTTTTAATTGACCTTTTCAAGTCAAGGCTAGAACGACATGAAATAGCATTTAAGCATACCAATGGATTTGCTAGTCGTAAGTTACATGGATTTAGATCGACTTTCTATCCAGTGTTTGTTAATATTATTGACAATGCAATATATTGGTTAAAGCAAAGTGATGTTCAGCCAAAGACGATTCGTTTACATGCTGATGACAATGCTATTTACATATCGAATAATGGTCCCGAGATTAAACTTCAAGATTGGGAGCGTGTCTTTGAATTACAATTTACCAGGAAACCTAACGGAAGAGGCTTGGGCTTAAACATAAGTAAAGAAGTATTAAATGCAGAAGGTTATGAAATATCTGTTGTTCCTCCAAGAGAAGGTTCGACAGTTACTTTTAAAATTCAGAAATCCCAAAATAAATAATATGGAGAGTGATTTTTTTAAGCTATCTAAAAAGGTGGCAAATAGATTTATTCAAAGCGTTGTATTTATTGATGATCGAGCTTTTCAAGTAGATGTTGTCGGGAATACAAATGCTTTTGATTCTAATATTATCTCAAGTGTGTTTGCTGAGTATGAGAAAATATGTGCAATATATGCTCCCAAAACGACATTGGATATTAAAACATATTACCCGATATTAAATAAGACCGACGTTGTAATTCTTGATTGGCGTCTTGAGTTATCAAATAACCCAGGTGAGGTACTAGATCCTGAAGCTGACGCCGAATTTGATGATCATAGAGGAAAGTATACAATCGAGATCATAAAGGACTTGCTTAAAGATGATAGCGACAAAAAACTTAAACTCATTGTCATCTATACTGGAGATGATATTGCTGTTGTCAAGGAGGAAATAATCAAAGCATTTTCGTCGTATCATTTCACTGAGCAGAATTTCTCTATGCAAATTAACAATGTGCGCATAGTTGTGAGGGGCAAAGGTGAATATAATGACAACCAATACAATCACAATAAAGTATTAAAAGGATTTGTTGTTCCATATCAGGAATTGCCAAATCTAATTCTAGATGAATTTACAAAAATGTCGTCAGGTCTAGTGTCTAATTATGCACTCGAGTCAGCAACATTAATCCGAGAAAATACGGCCAAAATACTAGGTGTTTTCTCTCCTGACTTAGATCCTGCATATTTGGGACATCGGCTTTTATTGGAGAACTCATCAGATGCCAAAAATCTACTTACAAAACTATATGGAGAAGTTATTACAGAGTTGATTGAATCGGAAAAAATTAATACAGATAAATGGGTAGATCATTGGCTATCGCATAATATAGAGAATAGGACTATCAAATTTGGGTCAAGTGAATTGCCAATAAGTAATGATTCGCTAACGGCCATTCTGAATTCTACAGGAAAACTCAATGAGAGAATTCAAGCAGCAACAAAAGTTTCTCCTGCTAAAAAAGACATTATAAAATACATATCACATTTATTTCAATATGGAGAAGTGAATGTAGATGACTCAAACATTAAGTTTGCTCAACTAACACATCATAAGAATGTGATTCGTCCGGTTAAGTTTGCCCCTATTCTTACTCTTGGCACAATTATTAAATATCAAAAAGATGATAAAGCAGCCTACTACATATGCATACAACAAAGGTGTGACTCCATACGAATCCCTAATAATGATAACGAAAAGAAGGACCGCCGTTTTTTATTTCTACCATTATCATTAGATCCTAAAGAATCTAATCCAGAGGGTCCCAAATCCTCGCCAATTGTAATTGATAAGGATACTATAATGTATGTTTGTGACCAATCATATGGAATCAAAACCATTCGCTTCAAGTCAGATGAATCTTTAATGGTTATGGCAAAAAAACAAGATGATAAATGGGTCTTTAAATCAATTCATGGAGATACTTTTGAATGGATTATTGACCTTAAGGATTTGCACGCACAAAGAATTGTTAATAACTATTGTGCTCAATTATCTAGAGTTGGATTAAACGAGTCTGAATGGCTAAGATTATATAATAAATAATATTAATACTTTAAAGTACAGAAATTAGAAATGTCTATGAAAGACTTAAGCTATTATATAAATTGCTTTTCTACGCTTCACACAATGAAGATACAAGAAAAGCCTGCGCCACATAAAGCGTTGTTACTATTGTCTGTTATAGACCTAGTTGAACAAGGTGTTATTACTGATTCATGCATTCCACTTTCTGATATTTTAGAAAAGCAATTCAAACATAACTCAATCTCATATCTGGGAAATAGTTCAACATATGATCCGAAGATAAATTATCCATATTATCATATGCGTTCTGAGCCGTTTTGGGAATTGGTCTCTACAACGGCAACCCCGGTTTTAGACATAAGCAATTATTCGATAAGCAACCTCAAAAAGCATATAGCTTATGCGCGCATCGATACAGAATTGCAAGAATTATTAAAAGATTCTAGTGCTAGAGTAAAACTTCGTGATGTACTTATTGTAAATTATATAGACTCACTTGATATTATAAATAAAGAAAATATTATGGATCTCGCATCAAAAGATATAAATCTAATTGAGAAGCTAAATAACCTTTTAAAAAGTTGTCAAGAATACGGAGAAACATATAAAAGTCTAATCGGACAAGGTGTATCAAATATTGCCAATAATTTTACATCTAGATTTAAGACTGATATACCAACCGTACTAGAGCATTTTTTTTCAAAAGGAACATATAAGATCAAAGGCTCTATAGGACAAGGAAGAGTTACTCAATGTCCTTGGATTGCAATTATGCATGGAGATGAGACACAAACGACGCAAGAGGGCGTTTTTATTGTTTTTCTATTTTCTGAAAATTTAAGAAAGATATACATCACATTAGCACAAGGAGTAACAAAGACATCGCAAGAATCTATTGTTGCAAATAGAGATCTAATCAGAAGTACTTTAAATTTTGATAGCGAACTTTTAAAAGAGTATAATGAGCTGAATATAAAAAATCCGCAATATAATAATTCAGCAATATACTCAAATGAATGGCCTGTAAACGACGACGAAAAAGGCTTAAAAATGATAAACAAATTCAAAGAAGCATATGAAGAATATATTGTAACACAAAGTTTGCACAGAACATATTTAGAAGATATTACTGGCAAAAAAAAGTCAATGATTGAATCGCATACAGGAGAAGGAATAATATCTTCGCAAGCAAATATTCCGTTTTCTGTTAATTCCATCATCAAATACATCAACGCAACAGGATTGCTCTATTCACCTTCTTTGATTAAGAGGTTTGCTTTTTCGTTGATGGCAAAGCGTTTCCTTATTCTCAGCGGATTAGCCGGATCCGGCAAAACACAGCTTGCACTAGCTTTTGCCAAGGCATTAGTTGAAGACATGGAGAAACAGATGTGCGTTGTCAGTGTTGGGGCAGACTGGACAAACCGCGAACCGCTACTTGGATATCCCAACGCTTTAAAATCTGGCGAATACGTAAAGCCCGAAAACGGTGCATTGGATTTGCTGATAGAATCAAACAAACCAGAAAATGCGAATAAGCCATTCTTCCTTATACTTGATGAAATGAATATGAGTTATGTTGAGCGATACTTTGCAGATTTTCTTTCAGCAATGGAGAGCCACGAACCAATAGCTTTGTGGAAAAAATGCAACAATGAAAATGACTGTTGCAAAAACTATGTTCCTGAAAGGATTAGCTTGCCCAACAATCTCTTTATTATTGGAACCATTAATGTTGATGAAACAACATATATGTTCTCGCCAAAGGTGCTTGACCGCGCAAATGTAATTGAGTTTAAAATATCAGTAGATGAAATGACTAAATTCCTTGACGGTATAGGCAAGATTGATTGTTCATCCGTTAGTAGTAAGGCTGCCGAAATGGGTGCTGACTTTGTCAGATTGGCAAACTGCAAGGAGTTTGAAAACGAGCAAGCAACGACTGACACGCTGAAAGCATTCTTCACTGAGCTAAAGAGCGTGAATGCAGAATTCGGTTACCGTTCAGCAACTGAAATATTCCGTTTCATTAGCCAGGCTCACAAAAATGATGACACAGCAGAGAAAATGAGCAAAGAGGAAGTGCTTGATGTTGCCATTCTGCAGAAATTATTACCAAAGCTACACGGCTCGCGCAAGAAACTGGAACCAGCATTGAAGGGATTATGGAAACTTTGCTTTGAAGCAAGCATAAAGGATACGATGCAGATATCACGCGAAAACATAGAGAAGGCAATATATAAAGAGAGTGCCGACAAGATATTAAGGATGTATGAATCGGCCTATGCCAACGGTTTCACAAGTTTTGCCGAAGCATAATAAGCGATGTTGCAAGAGAAAAAACATCTTGAAATACCAATTAAGGGCAAATGTGGTGAAATTAAGTTCTACATTTACCCAGAATCTTCAAAGGCAAAGCTGTATGAGGAGGATTTGTCGTGTACAAATGCGTCCAGATACCATTTGGTTGAAGGTTGTTCTTACACATATGAGTGTACAAGCGATGACAGCAACATTTATCAGCTTAAATCCATAGATGAAATAATCGCTCATCATAGGTCGGAGAGACACAAGAACGAGGGAAGAATAACAACTGGCATATATGTAGGCACACTGCCAATTAGCGTATTCAACGTTGCAACAAAAGAGATTTTCGGAAATATCAATATTGAAATAAGAAGCACGAAATCGGAGTATGAGACAGATTATAGGCAAATGCTTGGGGATATTGCTGAGTACTATACAGATCTTGTACTTCAACAGGGTGCGCCTGTAACTCAAAGACTTGAGATTGATGTACAGAGTTCTGCCGAGACACTATACCAGCGCTTTGCATTTGTAAAATCATTGATTGACAGCGATGCTTTCTCCGAAGCTATCCATAAGATAATTTCCAATCCAATAAGGAAATGGACTGATTCAAACATTCAGCGTAAGATTGATGGTGTCAAGAGATATACGCGAAAAAACATAAGAGAAATTGCTTCGAGCAATGACAGGATAAATCTACCCGAGAGTTATAGAAGAGGTATGCCTTCATGCTTGACAAGCATACCACGAACTATTGAAGTCGAATACAAAAAAGACACTATCGACAACCAAGAGAATCAGTTTATTAAATTTGTTCTCCGCTCCTTGTTCACGTTCTGTTGGGATCTTAAAGAGATGAAGAATGCTTCAAACCGCCTAAAAGCAGAAGCGGAAGCTACAATAGAACTACTGAACATACACCTGGAAAACCAATTTTTCAGGCAAGTTTCAATGCCAACACACCTGAACATGAACAGTCCGGTGCTCCAAAGAAAAGAGGGTTACAGGGAAATGCTACAATCGTGGCTATTGTTTGACCTTGCAGCAAAACTAAACTGGAATGGTGGCGATAATGTGTACAGCGCTGGAAAAAAGAACGTTGCAACACTTTATGAATATTGGTTATTCTTCAAGCTACTGGAATTGATAAGCCAATTCTTTGACATACAGGCAAAAGATAAACAACAACTTGTAAATTTTGATTCGGACAGAATAAATCTGAATCTCATACAAGGTAAGACCCGTATGGTTTATGGTCAACAGGAAACTGTGTCAAGAAAGATTAATGTTGCTTTCTACTACAACCGCACTTTTAGCAAGGTGGCTGATGACAATGATCCGATACACAAAGCCGGAAGTTGGACTATGGCAATGCGCCCCGATTATACGCTATCGCTATGGCCAGGAGAAATAAGCGAAAGCGAAGCAGAGAAGCAAGACCTTATTACACACATCCACTTCGATGCCAAATACAGACTGAACAAGATTACTCTT
>JAFWZH010000273.1 GCA_017522515.1 Clostridia bacterium | reverse complement strand
TATTCAGAAATTGTTCTACTTTCTTATTAAACTTTTCTTCGGTAGGCATAAACATACAGTGTTTGTAAATCTCATATGTTTGTAAAATATCGTTCTTGTGAGTTAATTCTATTAGGTTCATTGCACGCACCTACAAATTCCTGTTTATCAAAATGATTATATCACATAATTCTTATTTTTTGTAAAAAACTCCCTTGTCTACTGACAAAGGAGTGAAATTTTGATGCATCGGACGAAAACAAGGTCGAAATGTTTTCGCGAGATTCAAGATTAAGATGGAGCAATCATCATAATACATTTTTTCACTTTTTAACACTCATCCAACAACCTTCTGCCCCGATGCCGTCCTCGGGAGGTGTCAATACGCCTTGTTCGATAAGGCGTTCAACAACTGCATCGAGAATCGGCAGATTAGCAAGGCTATTCGCCAATCTCCATTCTCCAAGAAGATAATCGGGAACGGATTTTTTAATAAGAGCCGCAACTTTCTCTGCAACAATTTCCGCATCGGCATCGAAGTGTCCATTTTGTAACGCATTACTAATGTCAAAGAGTCTGTTTTTATCAGAGAGAGAGCTTACAAGAATCTTTGTATAAAGCATATCTCCATCGCGGTACAAGTATCCACATTCAATAGCTTTAGCCGCGTGTTCCTTTTCTGTCTCTGATAGTGATGCAATATCGATACCTTCAATAGCACGGATTGCAAGCTGAATCTGCGGGTCATTAGAAACATTAAGTCCGCAACTGAAGTGCTTCTTGATGCGTGTGATATAGATATTATCAAGAAAAACTTGAGAATAGCCACATATATTTTGCGCTCCAACACCATCCCAGCCGTTGCCATAATACTTGCCATTATCGACATATCCAAACACACTAAACGGGCGAGTGGTTTCTTCAACCTCTGCAAAATGATTTTTCTTCAATGCACATCTAACACAGTACGAAAAGGTGTCGGCAATACTGGAAACCTGTTGCCAAAGAATAAGGTTCATATCAACTTTTTTGTTCAAATACGGGAAAGCAAGATACTCCGGCTTATGTTTCTCAATATAGTTTGATATGGTTTCACAGATCTTCGGCAACTGCTCAATATAAATTGCATTTGCTCTTTCAAATACGTCCTTGTCAAGCAAAATAAAATTTATGGCATACTTTCCGTTATCTAAACGGCGAAGAAGTCCATAATTGCCGTTTTCTCTTTTGCGGAGAATTTCAAGTTCTTCTTCAACATATACGGTAGGAACATTCAGTTCTTCCGCTATTTCAGATGCACTCATTGGCTTTTTATGGCAAAGCCATAAAACATGGTTAGAAAACATTCTCGTACACACGTTTCTGGGGTCTCCCCAATCGGGATTTCCGGTTCCCCAAATTACAAAATCGATTTTTTCAAGTGCTACAGGTTTATTATAAGTATCTGTCATTTTTTCTACCTCACTTTTGATTTTTTGCCTTGCCGAAAACAATCTTTGACGAACAGCTCCTTCGCTTGTTCCTTGCTCCTTTGCTATCTGCGCGGTGGAAAGACCATCTAAGTAAAACTTTATCATTACATCACGATATGCCTTCGTTAAAAATGCAATTCTGCGATATACAGAAGTCAATAGTTCTGCGGTATCATCCGAATAATATTCTTCTGCTGCTATCCCAAGCAGTATTTCTTCAGAATCACCCTCATAGATTGTCTCTGTGTATTTTTTGCGCTTATTTGAAAAGTCTGCGTACACGTTACGTGCCACTTTCCAAATAAAAGAATATACACTTTCTATTTCTCCGCCTGTTTGAGCAACTTTTACCAGCGCACAAACGATATCGGAGCAAAGTTCCTCCGCCTCGTAGCTGTCATTTGTTCTTGCGTAACAAAATCCAAACAGCTTATCAAGCAAGTCGTCGTCAAAATATTTTAGCAAGTCTTGTTTTTTCATTTTTTCCTCCAAGCGATTGATCAATGCTTTCACTTATATAGTCAGTGTATTTCGGAAAATGTTAGGTGGGGTTTAGGATATTATATCATATTTTTGTTGTTCGACTTTATTTGTACAGTGTTATTGAAAACTTAATTAATAAATTAAAGAAGTTTTCAACGGAGGTCTTGATTTTTCAGAAATATGTCGTATAATCTCCATTGAAAAGTTATATAATAAATCAAGCAAGTTTTCAACGGAGGTTGTTATGGAAATTAAACGTGACAGATACTTAAATCAGCTTATCTCTTATATGTGGGACGGTCAGGTGAAGGTCATTACCGGTATTCGCAGATGCGGTAAGTCCTACTTGCTTCGCACGCTGTTTCGTCATTATTTGCTCGAGCATGGGGTAACCGCAGAACAAATCCTTTCTTTTGAATTAGATCTTGCTAAAGATATCAAATACCGCAATCCGCTTGTGCTTGCAGAGTATATACGTAGCATCGTGGCCGATAGTAAAGAACAGTTTTATCTGTTTATCGATGAAATCCAGATGTCTGATGAAGTACCAAATCCCTATAACAAGGATGGAAAAAGCATCACTTTTTACGATGCTCTTAATGATTTGCGGTCTCTTTCAAATTTGGATATCTATGTAACCGGTAGTAACTCAAGGATGCTGTCGTCTGATATACTTACTGAGTTTAGAGGTCGCAGTGATGAAGTTCGGGTTCATCCGCTAAGTTTTGCGGAATATTATTCTGCCGTTGGTGGTGATAAATACGAGGCATTTGATGACTACGCTTTTTACGGCGGTATGCCTCTAATCCTTTCACGTCCAACCGACGCAGCCAAAATGAACTATCTGCAATCGCTGTTTTCCGAGGTTTATCTCAAGGACATTGTTGAAAGAAAGAAGATCAAGCGCGAGGATGTGCTGGGATCCGTTCTAGACATGCTTTGCTCATCCATAGGATCTCTTACCAATCCAACCAGCGTTACTAACACCTTGAATTCCAAGCAGAAGCTCGCGGGTGAAAATGCAGTCGCTCAAAATACAGTAAGAGTATATATGGACCATCTGTCTGATGCATTTCTTTTCAGTGAGTGTAAACGTTGGGATGTTAAGGGCAAGAATTACTTTGATTATCCTAACAAGTATTACTGTGAGGATTTGGGACTCCGTAATGCACGAATCGGTTTCCGTCAGCAGGAAATGACGCACATTATGGAGAACATCATTTACAACGACCTGATTATCCGTGGCTGTGCTGTTGATGTCGGTGTTGTATACGGAAACGACAAGGACAAAAAGGGTCGTACCGTACAAGTAGCACGTGAAATCGATTTCGTTGTTAACACTGGCGGAAAACGCGTTTATATCCAATCAGCCTATGCTTTGCATGATGATGAAAAGGCTGCAACCGAAAATAGGCCATTTGCCTTGACCGGTGACTCCTTCCCTAAGATTATTGTCCGTCACGATATACGCAAGCGCTGGTACGATGATAATGGTGTGTTGAATATCGGTGTTATTGACTTCCTTTTGGATCCTACTGTTTTATAAAATTACTGGGAGTGAGATTTATGTCTCGCTCCCGTTTTTTTGTTCTCCATAGCTACTCCTTTTGTTGTAATATATTACTATCGATTTGATGTTTAACTTCACGCTTTCCATAACCTTTAGAAATACAAAGTCTCAAACAAAACTCTTTGGATGCATCGGTTTTAATTACAGCTTTCGGTTAATCACTTTTATTGAACATTTTTGACGCAAATGGCATTTTTATTCAAATTGATTATACCACAACAAATTAGTCTAACATATTTTATGTTATTACATTTAACCTCTTGATGCGTTGAATTAAAAGACCCAACGTGCTCCTCATCGTTGAGAGGCGTGTTGGGTTCTGTTGATATTATTATTTTCTATCACAAATATAATATCAATGTCTACTTACTGAAACAATTCTGTATATACGTAGGCAATGTTATTATTTTCAGCCAGTTCCAGTATTTTATCCTTATTCGCAATTATCATGAAACCATAGATTTTCAAATCATTTGCCTCAATATATCTAATTGCCTCGTCTAAATTGTTGTCCTCATTGCCAAACATCTTCAACACTTCCCTGTGATCCTGCATATAGTGCAACATACTTAAAAAGTGAGTACGCATAGCATCTTCACTTGCAGCATTTGCTTCTATTTCCTCACCATTTCCCCTGCTATCCAGAGTGCTAAGTAAGGGATACTTATCTCGATCCCAGTCAAATACGATTCCACTTGCGGAACTCCAAAAGCCGGCATGATATCCGGGTTCATTATAAACAGCGTACCACGCATTTCCAACCTGTTTGTAGATTGACTCATAATCTGTTAAGGCATCCAAAGAAAAATATGCGGTATAAACATCATCGTCGTTTAAGTCCTGCAAACATTCAAACGCAATCTCAGAAGACCCTGAAGCTCCCATACCACGAGAAGGCCAGCTAACATTCTCCGGTAAAACAAACGCGTTGTCGGGATACCCTCTCAATAGATCCGGATTATATAATGTTAATTTGTTACGTTCCAAAACACCTGCAACTGATGAAAAATCGCCATTGTATGCCACTGTTTGAGGAATTATAATATCGTATTTTCCATAGCCTAATTCCTCTGCAATAACTTTATCCCGATATTTTGCGGGCAGAAACAGCTCTGAAAACACAGCCAAATCCAGCGACATTCGTTTTGTTTCATTTGCAGATACGGAAGTACCGACCACTTCGTTGGGGTTGTAGTAAAAACTAGAAACCAGATTAGGCAATAGGAATACAACTACCATCATAATAGCAAGAATTATAGTGCCAACAATAATTCCCATCTTGACAAAAGCACGTCGAATTGCCTTTCGAACGATTTTAGAGAAATCTTCCGCTTTCTGCTCATCATTGGCATCTGCCATCATGATATCCATTTCATCTAAATTTGGAATTTGCGATTTTTCATACAGATAATCGCTAATAGCTTCATGCTTCTCAATTTCTACTCTTACCAACTCTTTCTTATTATCCTCAAGCGTACCTTCTTTGTACATTTTAATTATCTCACGAAAACTCATAACCGTTCTCCTCCAAAAAAATTTTCAATTCTCGTTTAGCTCTAAGCGCTAACACACGGACATTCGCTGGTGTCAGCCCTAGGACTGTTGCAATCTCGGTCTGCGACAACCTACCAAAATACTGCAACTGCAAAATCTCTCGCTTGTTCGGTGACAGCTGATTAATCCCCCTAAATAGCAACTCGTGATTTTCTGACCAAATCATTCTCGCCAATAGGCTATCACCCGAAATATCCTCTTTATACTGTATTTCATCCCACGAAACACTTAGCTTTTCTCTTTTTTGGTAGTTCAAATACAGATTTCTGGCAACCATGTACAGCCATGCCTTAATGTTACCATGCCCTTCCGACAAAGAAAGAATCGCTTTCACAAACGTGTCCTGTGTCAAATCTTCTGCCAACGAAGCATTGTGACACATAGTGTATAAATAAAGATATATTACTTTTTGATATTTCATATACAGTTGTTGTAATGCATCCCCCTCGATGTTGTCCGCCTCCTCTCTTATCCAAATCTAAGCACATTCATTTAATATAACAATTTACGGTTTAAAATGTTACACAATTATATCAAAATTTTTTTGAACATAAAACTATTTAAAGAACCGATCATCGGCGCACGCTTGATGGTGTTTTTCGATTGCGTATTTCATTGATTTTTTAATTACCTTTTTAAGCTAAATCACTGTAAAAATTTAAAGCAGAAAGAAAATAAGCATCTGCAGTATATAAAAAAAACAGGGGTTACAAAATTGCACAAGGTGAAAACGACGGAATGCCGGACGCTCCCTCCCATTTTACGTAGCAGCCCTGTAGGATATAAACCACCCTCACAGCAAAATTTTTTTGCAAGCCGAAAAAGACTTCTTATCTGCTATGGAAGAATTCAAAACAAAATTTAACAATGAAGAAATCGCAAACGCAATAGACGAACTAACAGAAAGCTTCACGAAGTACGAATCAGTGGTACGACGCGAAGCTTTTATTGTAGGGGTTAAACATGGAATGAAAATAAGATAAATCGAATGCCTTTACAACAAATTTGAATTGTTTGTTTACTCCTTTCGAAAAAACAAATCTCTTTTATTTTTCTTTCGTGTCAGGAAAAATCCAACAATTATCCCAACGAGAGCAAACGGCAATAATCTAACAAACAGCCATTCAAATGCGTGAAGAGCAACCCCCACAACGGCTATTTCTGGGTCACTATAATCCCAACCCAAGTACGGACTATCCAATACTATCAGGATTATAAGAATTTGTATAACTGATAGCAACAGCGAGTTGCTTGTGAACTTGAACATCCTGCATTATAATTATAGTGAGGTGATGATTCTATGGAAACAAAGGATATTATAGTAGAGTTGAGAACTAAAAACGGGCTTTCACAAGAAGCTCTTGCAGAAAAAATATTCGTAACAAGACAGGCGGTTTCTCGTTGGGAAACGGGAGAAACAGTACCAAATACTGAAACACTAAAATTGTTATCAAAACTGTTTGATGTATCTATCAATACGCTTCTCGGTTCTCCAAGACAGCTTATCTGCCAATGCTGCGGTATGCCTTTGGAAGATTCTAATATCAGCAAGGAAACCGATGGTTTCTTTAATGAAGAATATTGCAAATGGTGCTATGCAGACGGAGAATATATGTATCATAATATGGATGACCTGATTGATGTTTGTGTAAAGCATATGGCAAATGAGGAACATCCGGAGGAAGAAGTTCGTTCTTATTTACAGGAAACTCTACCGAAATTAGATTATTGGAAGAGATACAAAGAGCTTGGCGGTGATGGAGCTTTTGAAGAATTCAAAAAACTCTTGATTACGGAAATCAATGAATTGAACATTGAAGGAATGCCAAAGCTTCAAAAGCTTAATGCCTTAGTTGGCGGATATGTCAATCTTGAATACAGACTTCCAAACGGAAAAAGTGTGAAGTTTTTAGATGACGGAGTAACCTATTTAGGGAATCAGTTGGAATGCGAATTCGGAGAAAACAGATGTTTTGGCATTGTCTGCAATATGGATTTTATTCTTATTGCAACCTATGAAGAAAATGGCGAAAATCCAGAGTTGGTTATTTATAAAAAGAGATAGTCAAATCTTGCTAATGTTTGTCAAGAATAAGTTTAAACAACTGAGCAAATTAGTTCATTAAACTGCTTCGCAAATATCGGTGGTATATTATGTGCTGCCTTATCCCAAATTTCAATTGTGCAATTTTTATTTATATCAGCCATTTTTCTAATACTGTTAAGAATATCATGCTGTTCTTTTCCACCAGCTTTGTTATGCTTTTTTTATCGGATGGCGAATAACGGTTTTCCATTTATCGGGAGCAACCTTTCTTGCATCGGACATATAAATCTCATGGTGCAGTCTGCTTTCGCTAAAGTCGTTTACATATCCGTTTTGCTCCAAATAGTCATCCATTAAGGCAACTGATGCTGGCTCGTCATCAAATGGACCCGCATGCATAATTTGAACGCACAGACCTTCGTCAATGGTTAAAAATTCTGCTGATGAGCAGTCCAGTTTTTTCTTTTTGGTCGCTGTTGCTACTGCCCATTCGAAATCTGTCCTATACACAAAATCGGGCAGGCGGATTACAGAAATCCAGTTAAAGGTTGACTTATCGGAGTAATCCACACCATCAACATCATCCTGCCACCAAAATCCCTCAAGCGGCGGAACAACATACTCAAAGAATCCATCAATTTTGTAGTCTGTTTTATAACTCATTTTCAAAGTGTATGCAACAGCATATAAAACGCTGATTGCTTGCTGATATGCACCACCTTCTTCGTTGGGATTGCCTTTACCTCTTACGGCTATATAATTTACCTTTGGAACATTCACAATTTGTGGTTTGTTCTTAGGCATATAAAATTCTTTATATTCTTTTTTGAAATCAAATGCCATAGTTGACCCTGTCAAACTCCTTTTGTAAAAATTTCATCTTGTCAATTTGATTATATCACACACAAATTCATATTTCTATTCTCTGTTGTTATTGTATGTTCATTACGTATACAAAAGCTTGGCGAAAAATAATTAAAATTCTACGCCAAGCTTAATTTGATTTATTTTTTCTTTTGCTTAAACAAATAAAGCCTATCAGATTGTATATGAAAAAACCAACAGACAACGTATTAAACGACGAAACATAAGACCAAGTCGGCCACGATACTTTTAATAAATTTACTCTTGCAATCAGAAGAAAAATAACAATACTTGAAATAAAGTTAAGCACCAAGAATATAATTTCTACATAAAACATCCACGATTTTTTATTATCCTTATTCAGTAAAATATTCTTATTCGCAAAAGCCAAAAACGCAGTCCAAATATCAAACAAAACCGCAACTACACACGATAATTGCGTATAACCAAGAATCAGGAAAGTATCAAAGTATTGACCATAAAACACTTGATTTACTTTCATCGTATTGATGCTAATCACAACTCTAATTAAGATATAAATCAATAGAAATGATAAAAGTACAGATATAATAAACAAAATTTTACGTTGCACCTTCATAAAAGCCTCCAATATCTTTTCTTAAAACACATATAACTTTAAATCGAGCACCCATAACACAAATCCGTTATGAACACTCGATTTGGTGCGGATGACGGGACTTGAACCCACACCGAGGAACTTCGACTAGTACCTGATAGTGAGGTGCCCTTGGTAGAAAGGTTTTATTCCTGATGTTCTAAAACCCACTTAAGCATACCTTCATACTCCAAACTTCCGTCCGCTACTGCAAGAATCATTTCATATAATTTTTTTGTGTATATTTTAATGTAATACCGTTTAATTCAAGAAATACAAGCATTGCATGTGCTCCAATACGTTTATTCCCATCTAACATACAATGATTTTTTATTAAACCATATCCAAGTCGTGCACCTTTTGCTTGAATTGTGGGATACAGCTCTTCTCCGGCAAATGATTGAAATGGTGTTTCAATTGCAGATTCTAACAAATCGAAATCTCTTACTCCATCACATCCACCTGTTAGATCTATAAGTTGTGGATGAAGCATCAAAATATGCTCTTTGCTTAACCTTTTCATTCAGCAAGCACCTCATATGCCTCTTTATTCTGTGCAAGTAATCTTTTTGAAATTTCAAGCACATCTTCGTTTGATGCTACTGCGCTGTTATCTACTTCACTAAATTCGATTACTAAATATTTAGGAGCATTATTCTTAAGAATAACAACGGAGCCAAGCTCATCTACAAGTCTCGCAACCTTTGAAAAGTTTTGATTAGCCTCTGTAATGGAAACCATAGTATTTGTATCTATTTTCACAGAAACACCCCCTTTTTCGTATATACATATTATATCATTTTTATTAGGATAAATTCAACCTATTAACAAATCTTTTCTTATTTCAATCAAAATCCGTTTGATATATTGGAATTTATCAATCTTCACCTTTATATAAGTAACAATCCTTATCGTGTGAATATATTACTCCTATTGCCTGTAGATAGGAATATATAATGACCGAGCCAACAAAGGTCATACCTCTGTTTTGCAAATCCTTTGAAATCGCATCCGACAAATCATTTGTGGTTTTAACGGTTTCGTAAATTGTTTTATCCTTGGTGAAAGTCCTTAAATAGTTATAAAAAGAACCGTATTTATTGCTTATTTCCTTAAAGACCTTACTATTATTGATACTTGCATTTATTTTACGCTTATTTCTTATGATACCTTTATTATTTAGCAGTTCGTTTATTTTGGTTTCATCATAAGAAATCACCTTGTTTACGTCAAAATTATCATACGCTTTTCTAAAACTTTCCCTTTTATTAAGAACACATTCCCAAGAAAGTCCCGCTTGAAAAGATTCCAACAGCAACATTTCATATAAATACTTATCATCGAAATTCGGGAGACACCATTCGCTGTCGTGATATTCAACATACAGAGGATTTTTCAAGTTGCACCACTTACATCTTTTCTTGTTGTCCATCCTTGTTCACCTCGTCAAATTCTTATTTTCCTAACTGTTCGACCTATTGGAAATTCCCAAACTGATTATACAATAAACTTTGACTTTTTAACAGAGCATGAACATTAGTGATGCTGATAAATTTTCTGCCGTTTTTCATAAAAAAGGCAGAATTTTCAGATATGCCGTTTTGATTTTCGGCCTAAATCCTAAAAAGAGGCAGAAAAATGTCCCTACGGAATGTTCTGCGTTCGTTTCTGCTTTGTCTGCTGAGAAAAAATTCTGCCATAATTCTAAAAAAGCACCGAAATTAATACCTATTCATTCAAATTTTCTGCCGAAATCCTGAAAAACGGCCGAAATTACAAAAGGCAAACCGTTTGATATATTGGAATTTGTCGAACTCATAATTCTTTTTTTACCAAAACATACTCACTGGTTCTTAACACTTCCACAAACCCGCATTTGAGGAATAATTCAACAGCAGAATTGTCAATAGCAATGTCATCATGGAGTTCCTTTATGCCATTCGATTTTGCATTTTCGCATAAAAGCAACAATCCAGTGCGACCATATCCTTTCCCACGATGCGGAGCATAAATAATCACATCAGCAATATAAATCTGTCTTTCTCCGTCGAAATGATATGCTACTTCACCAACAAAAGCATCATTATCCTTGAT
>JAFWZH010000272.1 GCA_017522515.1 Clostridia bacterium | reverse complement strand
GCAGAGGCAGTTTCTTATGAAACGCCTGTAATTCGTGCTAATAATTTATTTGATGAAATAGAAAGATTGATTGGAGAAGGCGATATGATGAGATTTTTAGAAGAGCCTTCACGCTATATGGCTTCGATTTTATCGGCGTTACCTTATCGATATAATCCTGCGATTAAGTATAATGTAGAACTTTTCCCTCATTCCAACTATTTAGGACAATTAAAAATAACCCTGCGAACACAAAATCCCACTTTAACCAGTTTGGTAAATGCTTTTTATCAATTATTTACGATACTTGAAAAAAGATATTATAATCCTAACGCACAATATGAATTCAACGGTATTAAGTTTATTAGGGTATTAGATTTCCCGAATGTAGAACTTACAACGCAACAATTAGCCGAACTAATAACTGAGTATGTGAAAAACTTTAATGAACTCTTAAATATTTTCTTGTCTAATCAAGACGATGAGAAGGTAGCCTTTACCTTGGTAGAAAAGAGGTTTAATGAATTGTTTGATAGAGAAATAATAATATAAACTAAAGGAGGTATAGTTTATGAATGCTGAAAAATTTACACAAAAATCAATTGAAGCGTTAAATGCTGCAACTGCGTTGGCAAATGAAAATGGAAACCAACAAATTACTTCGCTTCACCTTTTGCACGCCCTTTTAACGGACGAAGAAGGCGTATGCGCAAGAGTAATTGAGAAAATGGGTGTTCCCTCCAAGAAAACGGTAGAAGATATTGAATCTGCTATTAATAAACTTGTAAAAGTGCAAGGGAAAGGCGGAGAATATATTTCTCAAGACTTATCTGAAGTATTGAATTTTGCAGAGAAAAAAGCAAAAGAAATGAAGGATGAGTTTATATCGGTTGAACATTTGTTGTACGGTATCATTGAGAAACCTTCCAAAGAAGTTTCGCTTATCTTAAAAGATAACGGGATTACGAAGGATAATTTTTTGTCGGCTCTTATGCAAATTCGTGGCAATGCAAGAGTTACCAGCGATAATCCAGAATCCACATACGACGTTTTGAATAAATACGGAACGGACCTTGTAGAGAGAGCAAAACAGCACAAAATAGACCCTGTTATCGGTAGAGATGAAGAAATAAGAAACGTAGTAAGGATTCTTTCTCGTAAGACCAAGAATAATCCTGTTCTAATCGGTGAGGCGGGCGTTGGTAAAACGGCAATCGCCGAAGGATTGGCTATTCGTATAATGAAGGGCGACGTACCGGATAGTTTAAAAAATCGTAAACTGTTCTCACTTGATATCGGCGCCTTGATTGCCGGTGCGAAATACAGGGGCGAGTTCGAAGAACGTTTGAAAGCCGTTCTTTCTGAGGTTAAAAAATCGGAAGGGAATATTATACTCTTCATAGACGAACTTCATACAATAGTCGGTGCGGGTAAAACGGACGGCGCAATGGATGCGGGTAATTTATTAAAGCCTATGTTAGCAAGAGGCGAATTGCACTGTGTCGGTGCGACTACGTTGGACGAATATAGAAAGTATATTGAAAAAGACCCTGCGTTAGAGCGTCGTTTCCAGCCGGTAATAGTTAACGAGCCTACGGTAGAGGATACCATTTCTATTCTTCGTGGACTTAAAGAACGTTATGAGGTATATCACGGTGTTAAAATTCAAGATAACGCTATAATCGCCGCAGCAACCCTTTCAAATCGTTATATAAGCGATAGATTCTTGCCGGATAAAGCTATTGACCTTATTGATGAAGCGTGCGCTATGATCAAAACGGAAATAGACAGTATGCCGGCGGAAATGGATGACGTTGCACGTAAAATTATGCAACTTGAGATTGAAGAAGCGGCGCTTAAAAAGGAAACGGATTCTTTATCGCAAAATCGTTTAAGAACGTTGCAGGATGAGCTTTCCGTGCTTCGTAAAAATTACGACGAAATGAAAGAGAAACTTAATCAAGAAAAATCGACGATATCTCAAGTTCAAACTCTTCGTGAAGAAATCCAGAAGGTTAATAGTGATATTGAACGTGCAGAAAGAGAATATAATCTCAATTTGTTGGCTGAATTAAAATATGGGAAACTGCCTGAATTAAAGAAAAAGTTAGAGGAAGCGGAAAAAGCGTCTACAAGCGTTAAAGCTACTACGATGCTTCACGATAAAGTAACGGAGGAAGAGATTTCAAAAATCGTATCAAAATGGACAGGGATTCCCGTATCAAAATTGGTAGAAAGCGAACAAAGTAAGTTGCTTAATTTGGAAGACATTCTACACGAGAGAGTGATTGGTCAAGATGAGGCTGTAAAGAAAGTAAGCGAAGCTATTTTACGTTCAAGAGCGGGTATTCAAGATCCTAACCGTCCGATTGGATCGTTTATGTTTTTAGGTCCTACGGGTGTTGGTAAGACGGAACTTGCCAAAACTTTGGCTAAGACGCTTTTTGACGATGAAAAGAACATTATTCGAATTGATATGACCGAATATATGGAAAAGTTTAGTGTTTCTCGTTTAATTGGCGCGCCTCCGGGATATGTAGGGTATGATGAAGG
>JAFWZH010000271.1 GCA_017522515.1 Clostridia bacterium | reverse complement strand
TGTTTTGGCTGTTTTGTTTTCTATGCCTTTATTGAGCTTTCTTGCAGAGCACCACCGACTATCCGAGCTTTCATAAATCAATTTGAAAATCGGAGGTCAAAATATGTCGAAAACTTTTTTGAAAAAATTTTTAGAAACATACGGTATGTTGCATAGTTTCATCTCTATAATGATGCTTGAAAGGAGGTGCTATCGGTTATGACATCAACTGTTAAAACATTTGAACGCAGAATAGAAATGCTTTTTTTGCTCAGCAAATGTAAGAAAACAACCGTAACAGAACTGTCATTCTACTTCAAGGTAAGTAAGGATACGGTTTTTCGTGACATTGCTTTTCTAAGCCGATATGCACCTATATATACCAAGCAAGGAATGTATGGCGGAATATATGTAATTGAAGACTACATAGACAACCTAAAACTGCATTTATCAATTGATGAGGAAAATCTGCTTAATCGACTTGCAGAAACCTCTAATGATACTGATGCAAACTTGCTACGGAACATCATTAACAAATATTCTATGCCTAAGATGAAGGTATAATTCCTTTCACTCGTACCTTGAAAAAGAAAGCGTTCAAGATAACGGTTCGCAGTATAGTAACAAACGGATACATTCCGATATATCGTAGCCGGACAATGAGTACGCCAAGACGATAAGTGTTGAGCTTTACTTTAACCTTCTTTCTATAAAGTGAGCTTATCCGAGCGATAAATACTTGCATTGTAAAAGAGAATTGCTATCTTGTGGCGAAGATGGTATGTCGGGATAATGATACTTCTACATAGTCACAGTCCGAGCGTGGAATGCGTCGCAGGCAATGAGTGTAGTCCGGGCGGAGCCGGGAAGGTGAAATTCCTATGGAGCAGTTACGCAAGCTGCCATCCGTATTGTTTTTTAGTTTTGATAGCATAATTAAGGGGACTGATATATCCCTCCTCAGAGTAGTATGCACCGATTATATTACGACTCATATAGATTGTCAGTCCCTTTACTTATGCTATTAAGACATAGATTTTATATTTGGAGGTGTACTGATATGACTGCAGAAAAAAGAAAACGAAGCGATTATGCTAAAATGTTGAAAAAATATCCTGATGTACTCAAGATTGAACAAATGTGCGAAGCATTGGGCGGTATGAGTACAAAGACCGGATATAAAATGCTAAGAGAAGGTAGAATCGGAAGTGTCAAGGTTGGACGAGAATATCGCATAACCAAAGTAGATATTATTGACTATTTAATGAAAGCTAACTGATTTTTTTGACGAAAACACCTGTTATTGATAAAATATTATTGTCAATAGTAGGTGTTAAATTATTTCTCAAAGAAGGAGGTAAGAAGTTAATAAGGAGGTAACACTATGATTAAGCACACAAAAGTCAATCTTGATATTGATGTTAAAGTATATTTAAGAGAGAAAAAGGGATATTACTATGCCGTTCTGATTTATAAGAATGTAGCAGGAGTCAGGAGAGAAAAATGGATTCCGACAAAACTTACTGTTCGTGGTAATAAGATGAAGGCAAAAGGCATTTCAGAACAGTTTTTAATGGACTTTGAGATACCTGATGAAGATTTATACCTACTTGGTGATAAGGTTCAGCAGATGTCTGAAATTCGCACGATAACAACTGTTGTAGAAGAAACCGTTGCTCAAGCTGAAATCCCAAAAGAAATACTTTCAAAAATTACATTGGAGGACTTGTCTAAGGAACAGGTTGCAAATCTTCTGTTTGCTGACTATCTCGAATTATATTTACCATATACACGAAAAGGCAAGAAACAGATTGAAGATACAACTTATTCTTCCTATGTAAATAATGTAAAAAGTCCCGTTGGACCTTATTTCCGTGAAATGGGAATAACCCTTAAAGATTTAACGGCAAGAGATATTCAAGATTTCTACGATGTTCAACTTGAACGAGTAACGGCAAACACAGTAATTCACTATCATGCAATCATACGCTTGTCGCTTTGCTATGCAAGAAAAAATGGGTTTATTAAAGAAAATCCCATTGAAGAAGTGGATAAGCCTGAAAAGAATCAATTTATTGGAAAATTCTATACTGCTGATGAATTGAGTAAAGTAATAGAGCTGACAAAAGGAACACATCTTGAAGTTCCGGTTCTTATGGGTGGCTTCTACGGACTACGCCGAAGTGAGGTTGTAGGACTGAGATGGAGTGCTATTGATTTTGAAAATGATGTTTTTTATATCAATCACACGGTTACAACACCGAGGATTGATGGCAAATTAAAAATTGTCGCAAAAGACAGAGCTAAAACAAAGTCAAGTTTAAGAGCCTTACCACTTGATGCGGGTATAAAGAAACGCTTGTTAGAAATCAAAGCACAACAAGAAGCATATCAAAAAAAGTTCAAGCGTTCATACAGTAAAGAGTGGGCAGGCTATGTAATGGTAGATGAACTTGGAGGACTTATTCTTCCAAATTATATTACATCAGCTTTCAAGCATTTGTTAAAGAAGAACGAGCTGCGTGTGATACGCTATCACGATCTCCGACATACTTGTGCATCGTTATTGCTCAACAAAGGTAAAACTAACGGTGTAACATTAAAAGATATTCAGGTATGGCTCGGACATAGCGATTTTTCTACAACGGCAAATACATATTCCCATTTAGATGCAAATTCAAAATTCTCGTCACTTAACACTCTTGCAGGAGTTGTAAATTTATGAGTTCCCAAAGGCTTTTGGTGAGTTCCCAAAGAAAAACGAGGTTCTTGCACTTGGCAAAAACCTCGTAAAATGGCGGAGTGGGTGGGATTCGAACCCACGGACGGTTGCCCGTCAACTGATTTCGAGTCAGTCCCGTTATGACCACTTCGATACCACTCCATATATGTTTAAGAGTTCTCCAAAGGTTGCAAATCTTTGGGAACAACCTTTGGGAACAGCTAAAAACAACGATATTAAATTTTCAGAAAAGTCCCGTAAAATCAGGGTTTGTAGCGGTTGGGACTTCCTCTAACTTCACTACATTTCGAGT
>JAFWZH010000008.1 GCA_017522515.1 Clostridia bacterium | reverse complement strand
CTAAAAACCCGTTTGATTAAAGAAAAAACAGATAGGTGCGGCAACTGCAAGGAAACCTTCCGAAGGCGTGCTGTCGCACTCCAAGGGAGGTTGACGAAGCAGATGACGTGCATAGCTGTTTTTTCTCAAAAGGGGTTTTTAGAGATACCCGTATATCATTGAACGGACACGGCACGCCGTGTCCCTACAAAACGGCTGCTCTATTGATTTCTAATTTCTGACCGAAGGCGGTGTTTTATGTTACGACTGATTAAAACTATAAAAAGAGATATTGCCCTCATTCGTGAAAGCGACCCTGCGGCAAGAAATGCGGTGGAAATTCTGCTGACTTACCCCACTTTAAGGGCAATTCGTTCCTACCGCCTTGCCCATTGGTTCTATGTGCGGAAATATTATACCATTGCGAGAATTATTTCACAGCGTGCAAGAAATAAAACGGGCATTGAAATTCATCCCGGTGCAACTATCGGAAAAGGTCTTTTTATTGACCACGGTATGGGCGTTGTTATCGGAGAAACTGCGGTTATCGGTGATAATTGCCTGCTGTATCAGGGAGTTACTCTCGGCGGTACAGGTAAAGACAAGGGAAAACGTCACCCCACTCTCGGCAATAACGTGCTTGTTGGTGCTGGTGCAAAGGTGCTTGGACCATTTACTGTGGGAAATAACGTAAAAATTGCCGCCAATGCCGTTGTACTCAACGCTATTCCCGATGATTGTACAGCTGTGGGCGTTCCTGCAAGAATTGTCCGCAGAAAAGGCGAAAAAGTCAATCAGCACAAGGTTACACAGGATATTGACCAAATTCATATTCCCGACCCTGTTTCCCTTGAACTGTGCAGACTTCAGGCGGAAGTTGACAGCCTTAAAAAGGAAATTGCAAGGCTTAAAGAGAACTAAAGCTATTTGCTTTATAAAGCCTTTAGCCATTAGCTGTTAGGACGGTAGATTAATTTCTACCGTCCATTTTTGTAGGATAGTTTGCCAACGAAGTCACATCATAAATATAATAATTGAAATAGGTGTATATAACACATAATATATGCCTATGCAAATGCTATATGTGCATATATATAAATTTGTTTGGAAAGTGTTGCATTTTGTTATATTATATGATATAATACAGCTAATAAAAGCAAACGAACAGCTAATTAATGAATATTAGCATATACTTACGACTTTTTGAAAATTTTTTCAATTTTACTGCGATAATTGAGGGGGTTAAGTTGTTTAATATATAGCAGGCAAAACATAAACAAAATTCTTTGTCGTTTGCCAAAAATAAAAAAGGATATGGAGGAAAAAATTATGTCCAAAATGAAAAAAATCGCAGCTATGACTGCGGCTTTGCTGATTAGTGCAAGTACTATGGGCTATTTGCCACAGAATTCAATCATAATCAGTAATGTCACAGCTAATGCGGCAGAAGAAGAAATCACAAGCGTAGAAATCAACGAAACTAACTTTCCCGACGCGATCTTCCGTGAATATGTCAAATCAAGTTTTGATAAAGACGGTGACAGTGTGCTTTCAGCCGAGGAAATTGCAGCTGTAACTTCAATCGATGTTAATTCCAAGGGTATTTCTGATTTAACAGGTATAGAATATTTTACTTCATTAGAAACCTTGTGGTGTTATGATAACAAACTCACAGCCATTGATGTAAGCAATAATACTGCATTGACAGGCTTGTTTTGTGATTTTAATCAGCTTACTTCTATTGATGTAAGCAAAAACACGGCATTATTTTCCTTTACTTGTGAAGGTAACCAGCTCACTTCTCTTGATTTAAGCAACAACCCTACATTGAGAAGTCTTTATTGTGGTAAAAATCAGCTCACTTCTCTTGATTTAAGCAATAATACAAATTTAGGTTACTTATATTGTGCAGAAAATCAGCTCACTTCTCTTGATTTAAGCAAAAACACGGCATTAATTGAATTATATTGTTCAGAAAATCAGCTCACTTCTCTTGATTTAAGCAATAATACTGCATTAAAGGAATTGTGTTGTTATGCTAACAAACTCACAGCCATTGATGTAAGCAACAATCCTAAATTGACAACGTTGTATTGTTACAAAAATAAGCTCACTTCTCTTGATTTAAGTAATAATACTGCATTAGAAATATTGAAGGCTGATGACAACAAATTTGAAATTGCCCTCACTGACAACACATTTGACCTTTCAACGCTCCCTGCAGGCTTTGACGTTTCAAAGGCTTCTGAGTGGACAAATGGTACAGTTGACGAAAATATTCTCACAGTTGATGACACTTCAAAGGAAGTAACATACAAATATGACTGCGGAAATAAAATAGCAATAAAATTCACTTTAATTCCACAGATTGAAGGAGAAATCACAGGCATAGAAATCAATGAGGCAAATTTCCCCGACGCTATTTTCAGGAAGTATGTGACAAATTATTTCGACACAAACGAAGATATGGTGCTTTCTGACGAGGAAATTGCGGATGTAACTACAATCGAAGTTAATTCCAAGGGTATTTCAGATTTAACAGGTATAGAAAACTTTAAAAAGCTTTCTATCTTATATTGTTCATATAATAATCTCACAACTCTTGATTTAAGCAACAATCCTGAATTGAAAACGTTGTATTGTTACAAAAATCAGCTCACTTCACTTGATTTAAGCAACAATCCTAAATTGAAAACGTTGTATTGTTTCAATAATCAGCTCACTTCACTTAATGTAAGCAAAAACACGGCATTAATCAACTTAGGTTGTACTGATAATCAGCTCACTTCTCTTGATGTAAGCAACAGCACAGCATTAAAATTCTTAAATTGTTCTGGTAATCAGCTCGCTTCTCTTGATGTAAGCAATAATACAGCATTAACTGATTTGTATACTTATAGCAACAAATATGAAATTGCCCTCACCGACAACACATTCGACCTTTCAACGCTCCCAACAGGCTTTGATGTAACAAAGGCTTCTGAGTGGACAAATGCCACAGTTAAGGGAAATATTCTCACAATTGAGGACACTTCAAAACCGATTACATACATATATGACTGCGGAAATGGACATTCAGAAGTATTTACATTAGTTCCACCAAAGACAGAAACACCTGCCACAACAACTACTGCTCCCAAAACAACAGCTACTACAACAGCAATGTTTACTACAACTACATTTGCCCCACCCAGTTATTCCTGGTATCTGAGCGTTTACCCCTATGACAAAGCAGATACAATTTACGAAATCGGCGAAGAACTTGACTACAGCACTATTTGCGTTCACGGATACGGCGGCGGCGAAAATTTTCACGCTGATATCCCTTATATCTCCTTGGCTAATTGCAGTTCTTTTGTAACAGTTGACGCTTCTGAATTCGACAACACAAAACCGGGTACTTATACTATCTATGTAAAATGGCAAGATGCTGTTGATTCATTTGATGTAACAGTAGTTGAATCTGATAATGCAGAAACACCTGCTGCAACTGAAACCACACCTGCTACAACTGCAACCACACCTGCTGCAACTACAACAACTGCTGCTCCCAAAACAACAGATACCACTACAACTACTACTGTTCCCCTAACAACAGCAATGTTTACTACAACTACATTTCCCCCACCCAGTTATTCCTGTAGTCTGAGCGTTTATCCTTATGACGAAGCAGATACAATTTACGAAATAGGCGAAGAACTTGACTACAGCACTATTCGCGTTCAAGGACACGGTACAATGACAAGTTTTGGCAGCACCTCATATATAGATATTCATTATACATCCTTGGATAAATGCAGTTCTGTAACAGTTGATGCTTCTGAATTCGACAACACAAAACCGGGTACTTATACTATCTATGTAAAATGGCATGATGCTGTTGATTCATTTGAAGTAACAGTAATTGACCCTGATAATCCAACGGCAATCCCAGGAGTAGAAATCAACGAAACTAACTTCCCTGACCCTGTTTTCAGACAGTATCTTGCAGAAAATTCCGATAAAAACAAAGACGGCAGACTTTCAGACAAAGAAATTGCAGATGTAACAGATCTAACTTTAGGCGAGTTGGGCATTTCCGATTTAACAGGTATACAATATTTTAAAAATCTTTTCAGTCTGTGGTGTTATGATAATAATCTGACCACTCTTGATGTAAGTAACAATACTGAATTAGAAATACTGGCATGCGGCAATAATCAGCTTACAAGCCTTGATGTAAGTCATAATACATTGTTAACCGATTTGATGTGTAGCAATAATCAGCTTGCAAGTGTTGATTTGAGCAATACAAACTGCCTTGAAGGTTGGGAGTTTGGTGTTGGGCTTAATAACAACAAGCACAGAATTAAGATTACTGATAACACATTTGACCTTTCAACTCTCCCCACAAACTTTGATGTAACAAAGGCTTCTGACTGGACAAATGGTACAGTTAAGGGAAATATTCTCACAATTGAGGATATTACAAAGGAAGTAACATACACATATAACTGCGGATTAGGATTCTCAGAAACATTCGCATTAGTTCCACAGATTGAAGAAACACCTGCTGAAACTACAACCACACCTGCTGCTACTGAAACAACTATAACTACAACTGCAATAACTACTACTGTTCCTGTAACTACTACACCCGCAACTACAACTCCCGAAGAAGACCTCCCACAGACAGGTTTCTCAAATCTCTACAATTGTATTCCTGTTTCCGCAGGTGCATTGGTACTTTTAGGTATGTATGCTGTTAAAAAGAGCAAAAAAGAAGATGAAGAAGAATAATAATTAACCTAATTCCCCGTGGCGAAAACTACGGGGAATTTTCTTATAAAGCCTTTAGCCTTTAGCCATTAGCTGTTAGGACGGTAGATTAATTTCTACCGTCCATTTTTGTAGGATAGTTTGCCAACAAAGTCACATCATAAATATAATAATTGAAATAGGTGTATATAACACACAATATGCACCTATGCAAATGCTATATGTGTATATATATAAATTTATTTGGAAAGTGTTGCATTTTGTTATATTATATGATATAATGCAGTTAATAAAAGCAAACGAACAGCTAATTAATGAATGTTAGTATACGCTTACAGCTTTTTAAAAATTTTTTCAAATTTACTGCGATAATTGAGGGGGTTAAGTTGTTTAATATATAGCAGGCAAAACGTAAACAAAATTCTTTGTCGTTTGCAAAAAAATAAAAGAGGATATGGAGGAAAAAATTATGTCCAAAATGAAAAAAATTGCAGCTATGACTGCGGCTTTACTGATTAGTGCAAGTACTATGGGCTATTTGCCACAGGATTCACTCAAAATCAGTAACACCACAGCTAATGCGGCTGAAGAAGAAATCACAAGCGTAGAAATCAACGAGGAAAATTTCCCAGATTATGAGTTCCGCTTTTACGTCAGGAAAAACTTTGATACTGACGGCGATTATGTGTTTTCTGCGGAAGAAATTTCAGCTGTTACTAAAATGGGCGTAACTTTCAAACGTATTTCAAATTTAAAAGGTATAGAATACTTTACTTCATTGAAAACTTTGTGGTGCGGTCAGAATCAACTCACTACCCTTGATTTAAGCAATAATACTGCATTAACATATTTGGAGTGCAGCTATAATCCACTCACTACCCTTGATATAAGTGGTTGTACTGCATTAGAGACCTTGATTTGCGATGAGGTTCAACTCACTACCCTTGATTTAAGCAATAATACTGCATTAAAGACCTTGATTTGCGATGAGGTTCAACTCACTACCCTTGATTTAAGCAATAATACTGCATTAAAGACCTTGAGGTGCAATAATAATCAACTCACTTCCCTTGATTTAAGTAATAATACTGCATTAGAGACCTTGATTTGCATTTCTAGTCAACTCACTTCCCTTGATGTAAGTAATAATACTGCATTAGTAAATCTGAGTTGCGGTAATAATCAACTCACTACCCTCGATTTAAGCAATAATACTGCATTAAAGACCTTGAGTTGCAATAATAATCAATTCACTACCCTTGATGTAAGTAATTGTACTGCATTAACTGAATTATATTGTAATGATAATCAGCTCACTTCACTTGATGTAAGTAATAAGGTATTAAAATTCTTGGATTGCAATAATAATCAACTCACTTCTCTTAATTTAAGCAATACTGTATTGACTGCTTTAAGATGCGATAATAACACATACAACATCTCCCTTACCGACGGCAAATTTGACCTCTCAACACTGCCAGCAGGCTTTGATGTAACAAAAGCTTCCAACTGGACAAATGGTACAGTTGAGGGAAATATTCTTACAGTTGAGGACGCTTCAAAGGAAGTCACATATACTTACGACTGCAGAAGAAAATATTCTGCAACATTTACTTTAATTTTACCAGAAGTAGAAGAAGAAGAAACCACAGATGTAAAAATCAATGAGAAGAATTTCCCCGATGAAAAATTCCGCAATTATATCAAGAATGACTTTGATACTAACGAGGACGGAATTCTTTCAGATGAGGAAGTTAAAAATGTTACTCATATAAATTTAGATTATGTAAATTTAGATTATGATATTTCAGATTTAACAGGAATAAAACACTTTACTGCATTAAAAGAATTAAATTGCACTTCTAGCCGACTCACTTCCCTTGATGTAAGCAATTGTACTGCATTAACATATTTGCATTGCGAATATACTTCCCTCACTTCCCTTGATGTAAGTAATTGTACTGCATTGAAAACTTTGTGGTGCGGTTATAATCCCCTCACTTCCCTTGATGTAAGTAATTGTACTGCATTAGAAACCTTGAATTGCAATTATAATTATCTCACTTCCCTTGATGTAAGTGATTGTACTGCATTAAAAACCTTGAATTGCTATTATAACCGACTCACTTCCCTTGATGTAAGTGGTTGTACTGCATTAGAATCCTTGTATTGCTATAAAAATCAACTCGCTTCCCTTGATTTAAGCAATAATACTGCATTGAATGGCTTGAATTGCATGAATAATCAACTCACTTCACTTGATTTAAGCAATAATACTGCATTAAAACGGTTGGATTGCTGTAATAATAATGACGATTTTTACGACTATGAAAGCGGTCATCTTGAAACGGATTATGTTAATCAGCTGACTTCACTTGACGTAAGCAATTGTACTGCATTGACAAGCCTGAATTGCAAAAATAATCAACTCACTTCTCTTGATTTAAGTAATAATACTGCATTAAAGGAATTGTACTGTTCTAATAATCCACTAACTTCCCTTGATATAAGTAATAATACTGCATTAAAGAGCTTGAGGTGCAATAATAATCAACTCACTTCCCTTGATGTAAGCAATAATACTGCATTAAATTCGTTGGATTGCAGTAATTATGACGGTTATTACGACTATGAAGATAAATATTATGAAATGTCTTATTTTAATCAACTCACTTCACTTGATGTAAGCAATAACTCAGCATTAACCACGTTATATTGCAGTTATAATCAGCTCACCTCGCTTGATATAAGCAATAATACAGCATTATTTGATTTATCTTGTCATAACAATCAGCTTACTTCTCTTGATGTAAGCAATAATACAGCATTATATGAATTATCTTGTTCTGATAATCAGCTCACTTCTCTTGATTTAAGCAATAATACAGCATTAAAGAAATTGTCAACTAATGAAAACAAATATGAAATCACCCTCACTGGCAAAACATTTGACCTTTCAACGCTCCCAACAGGCTTTGATGTAACAAAGGCTTCTGACTGGACAAATGGTACAGTTAAGGGAAATATTCTCACAGTTAGGGACGCTTCAAAGAATATTATATACACATATGACTGCGGAAATGGACGTTCAGAAACATTCACTTTAGTTCCACAGATTGAAGAAACACCTGTTACAACAACTACAACTGCAACTACAACAGTTACAACTACTACCACAACTGCTGCTCCCGAAACAACTACAGTAACTACTACTGCTCCTGTAACTACTACACCCGCAACTACAACTCCCGAAGAAGACCTCCCACAGACAGGTTTCTCAAATCTCTACAATTGTATTCCTGTTTCCGCAGGTGCATTGGTAATTTTAGGTATGTATGCTGTTAAAAAGAGCAAAAAAGAAGATGAAGAATAATTAAGTTAAGGGAACCCCTTAATCAAGAATTCCCCGTGGTGAAAACTACGGGGAGTTTTCTTATACTTTATTTATTTACTTGCAATTATTTTTATTATATGATATAATGTATTTATCGTATTACTACGATAAACTCTCAAAACGAAATGGAGGAATTACAAATGTCCAAAATGAAAAGATTTGCAGCTATAACTGCGGCTCTGCTGATTTGTGCAGGAAATATGGGATATATGCCCGAAAGCACAAAGTCAATCGGCGGCTTTACAGCTAATGCGGCAGAAGAAGAAATCACAAGCGTAGAAATCAACGAAACTAACTTCCCTGACGCTATTTTCAGAAAGTATGTGACAAATCATTTCGACACAAACGAAGATATGGTGCTTTCTGACGAGGAAATTGACAAAGTAATAACAATTGATTTTGGAAATCACGAACTTTGTTGTACGCCGGGTAATAAAGAAAAGGTTTCAGATTTAAAAGGCGTTGAATTTTTCACTTCACTAAAGCAACTTTATTTTGAAAACAATAATATAGCAGAAATTGATTTGAGCAAAAATACAGAATTAATAGAACTAAATTGTAAATCGAATGATCTTACCAGCCTTGATGTAAGTGCAAATGTTAAATTAACAACCCTTAATTGCTGCTATAATGATCTTACTGCTCTTGATGTGACTAAAAACACAAAATTAAAGAATTTGTACTGTTATGAAAACAAAATTACTCAGCTTGATGTTAGCTATAATCCTGATTTGAGAAATATAGATTGCAGCAATAATGAACTCACGGCTCTTGATGTAAGTAATAACCCTCTGTTAGACGACCTGCATTGTGGTTATAATCATCTGACAACACTTGACCTAAGTAATAATACCGAATTAACAGTTCTGCATTACTCAGAAAATAATCTTACATCACTTGATCTTAGTAATAATGATAAAATAAGATTTCTTTATGTTGATAGAAACGACTACCCTATCACAGTTGTAGATAACAAATTTGACCTTTCAACTCTCCCGGCAGGCTTTGATGTTTCAAAGGCTTCTGGATGGGAAAATGGTACAGTTGAGGGCAATATTCTTACTGTTTCGGATACAGAAGGAGCAGTCTACTATATTTATGACTGCGGAAATAATGAAACATCACAATTCGTATTTTATCCCATAACATTTGTGAATTCTTCCGCAACTTCCGAAGCAACTACTACAACTACTACTGCTCCCAAAACAACAACAACCACAACTCCCGAAACAATAACTACTACCACAACTACGACTAATATCGAATCCGATTCTACTACAAATACTACAACATCGACAACATATACTCCTGCTGCAACCCAAACCACAGCAAAACCAATTCCCACTCCTATCGAAACTTACGGAACTTGTGGAGCACAGGGCAGCAATGTGACATGGACATATGACGGCAATGGAACTCTCACAATCAGCGGTGAAGGCAAAATGTCAAATTGGTCCTCTGACGAATCACCTTGGTTTAATAAACAGGAAATTGAAACTATTATAATTGAAGACGGTATTACAAATATCGGTAGTTTTGCATTTCGATACTGTCATTCTCTAACTTCAATCACGATTCCCGAAAGCGTTACAAGTATTGATTATGGGGCATTTAACTTTTGTGATTCTCTTGCCTCAATCACAATTCCCGAAAGTGTTACAGACATCAGCCCCCGTGCTTTCTCAGGTTCAAAATGGTTTACAACACAGCAGGAAAAAAATCTTTTTGTTATTGTCAACGGAATATTGATTGACGGCACAGCCTGTAAGGGTGATGTTGTAATTCCCGACAGCGTTAAAACTATCAACGAGGAAGCATTCGAACGCTGTTATGACTTAACTGAAATTACAATTCCCGAAAGCGTTACAAGTATTGGTAAGGAGGCATTCAATAGCTGTGACAGCTTAAACAAAATCACAATTAAAAATCCTGACTGTGAAATATATGATGCGGCTGAAACAATTTGTGATGGATACTATTTTAGTCTTTTTGACTATTTTACAGGAAAAATCTACGGCTACAAAAACTCAACAGCACAGGCATACGCTGAAAAATACAACATCAGGTTTGTGGCTATTGATGAAACACCTGCCGAAACTACAACTACTGCAACTACTACTGCTCCCGAAATAACTACAACAACCACAACAACTACGGCAGAAGAAGAAATCACAAATGTAGAAATCAACGAAACTAACTTCCCCGACTATCTGCTCCGTTACTACATTACAAAGTACATTGACACCGATACGGACAATATACTTTCTGCCGAAGAAATAGCAGATGTAACTAAATTGGATATTTCGGTTGGCGGTATTCGTGAACTGACAGGAATACATTACTTTAAAAATCTTGAAGATTTGGATTGTTCCGGTAATAAACTCACTACAATTGATATAAGCAACTTCACGGCATTAACTCGCTTAGATTGTGGTAAAAATAAGCTCACTTCACTTGATGTAAGCAAAAACACGGCATTAACTGAATTATATTGTAGTGAGAATCAGCTCACTTCACTTGATTTAAGCAACAATACGGCATTAGCTTACTTATCTTGTTCTAATAATCAACTCACTTCACTTGATTTAAGCAACAATACGGCATTAGCTTACTTATATTGTTATGATAATCAGCTCACTTCACTTGATGTAAGCAACAATCCTAAATTGAGTTTTTTTACTTGTTATGGCAATCAGCTCACTTCACTTGATGTAAGCAAAAACACGGCATTAACCAACTTAGGTTGTCATAATAATCAGCTCACTTCTCTTGATGTAAGCAACAACACAGCATTAGATTTCTTAAATTGTTCTGGTAATCAGCTCACTTCTCTTGATGTAAGCAATAATACAGCATTAACTGATTTGTATACTTATAGCAACGAATATGAAATCGCCCTCACTGGCAAAACATTCGACCTTTCAACGCTCCCAGCAGGCTTTGATGTTTCAAAAGCGTCCGACTGGACAAATGCTACAGTTAAGGGAAATATTCTCACAGTTGAGGACACTTCAAAGTCAATTACATACAAATATGACTGCGGAAATAAAACAGCAGAAAAATTCACTTTAATTCCACAGATTGAAGAAACACCTGCTGAAACTACTACCACAACTGCTGCTCCCGAAACAACTACAACTGCAACAACTACAGTAACTACTACACCCGCAACTACAACTCCCGAAGAAGACCTCCCACAGACAGGTTTCTCAAAGCTCTACAATTGTATTCCTGTTTCCGCAGGTGCATTGGTACTTTTAGGTATGTATGCTGTTAAAAAGAGCAAAAAAGAAGATGAAGAAGAATAATTAACCTAATTCCCCGTGGTGAAAACTACGGGGAATTTTTTATACTTTATTCAATATACTTGCATTTAATTTTATTATATGATATAATGTATTTATCGTATTACTACGATAAACTCTCAAAACGAAATGGAGGAATTACAAATGTCCAAAATTAAAAGATTTGCAGCTATGACTGCGGCTCTGCTGATTTGTGCAGGAAATATGGGATATATGCCCGAAAGCACAAAGTCAATCGGCGGCTTTACAGCTAATGCGGCAGAGGTTGCTGCGGAAAGCGTTGAAATCAACGAAACTAACTTCCCTGACGCTATTTTCAGAAAGTATGTTACCAATAATTTTGATAAAGACGGTGACGGTGTGCTTTCTGCGGAGGAAATTGCAAAAGCAACATACATCTCTGTTATTAATAGCGGAATCTCTGATTTGACAGGTATTGATAATCTTATAAACCTTAAAATACTTGATTGTAATAATAATAACCTAAAAAACCTTGATATTAGTAATAACACAGCATTAACTACCCTGTTTTGTGAATACACAGAGCTTACTTCCCTTAATATAAGCAATAATACTTCATTAAAAAAGTTGTATTGTTCACACAGCAATCTCGAAACTCTTGACGTAAGCAACAATACCGAATTGGTAGATTTGTACTGTGATTGCAATCAACTTAAAACCCTTGACGTAAGCAACAATACAAAGCTTGAATATCTTTCGTGTGAAAAAAATCAGCTCACTTCACTTGATGTAAGCAACAATACAGCATTAAAATATTTTGACTGCGATACCAATCAACTTACAACCCTTGATGTAAGTAATAATGCTGCTTTAGAATATTTTGACTGTAACACTAATTTTCTAACAAGCATTGATTTAAGCAATAATCCTTTATTGTCCAGTCCTAACGGATGTATTTTTAACAAATATAAAATCGCCCTCACCAACAACACATTCGACCTTTCAACTCTCCCCACAGGCTTTGATGTTTCAAAAGCGTCCGACTGGACAAACGCTACAGTTAAGGGAAATATTCTCACAGTTGAGGATATTACAAAAGAAATAACATACAAATATGACTGCGGAAAAAAGCAAACTTTAACATTTACTTTAATTCCACAGATTGAAGAAACACCTGTTGAAACTACAACTGCAACCACAACAGCTACAACTACTACCACAACTGCCGCTCCCGAAACAACTACAACTGCAACAACTACAGTAACTACTACAACTACATTTGCCCCACCCAGTTATTCCTATAGTCTGAGCGTTTATCCTTATGACGAAGCAGATACAATTTACGAAATCGGCGAAGAACTTGACTACAGCACTATTTGCGTTCACGGATACGGCGGCGGCGAAGATTTTCACGCTGATATCCCTTATATCTCCTTGGCTAATTGCAGTTCTTTTGTAACAGTTGACGCTTCTGAATTCGACAACACAAAACCGGGTACTTATACTATCTATGTAAAATGGTATGATGCTGTTGATTCATTTGAAGTAACAGTAGTTGAATCTGATAATGCAACAGCAATCACAAGCGTAGAAATCAATGAGGCAAATTTCCCCGATGATGTTTTCCGCCAATATGTTGCAGAAAAATTCGATGAAAACAACGACTGGACACTTTCTTATGATGAAGTTATGAATGTTACAAATATCTCTCTTGATGAATCGAACCTTTATGACTTAACGGGAATACAGTATTTTAAAAATCTTTCCAGTCTGTGGTGTTATGATAATAATCTGACCACTCTTGATGTAAGTGAAAATACGGCTTTGAAAATATTGGTTTGTGACTATAATGAGCTTACTTCACTTGATGTAAGCAACAACACAGCATTAACTGAATTATATCTTAATGATAATAAGCTCACTTCACTTGATGTAAGCAACAACACAGCATTAGAATGGCTGTATTTCGATAATAATCAGCTTACTTCCATTGATTTAAGCAACAATACAGCATTAGAACACTTGCAATGTAGTTCTAATCAGCTCACTTCACTTGATGTAAGCAACAACACAGCATTAGAGCAACTTTATTGCACTAACAATCAGCTCACAAGCATTAATGTAAGCAATAATATAGAATTAAAAGACCTCCGTTGCAATGACAATCAGCTCGAGATCATTGATGTAAGCAGCTGTCCTGCGTTGACACGTTTTGAATGTAATAGCAATCAACTTACTTCACTTGATTTAAGCAGCAATCCTAAATTGACATATTTGGTTTGTTATCACAATCAGCTCACTTCACTCGATGTAAGCGGAACGTCTGATTTGAAATTGTTGTCTTGTTATCTGAATAAGCTCACTTCCCTTGATTTAAGCAGCAATTCTGCGTTGAAATTTTTGGATTTCGGCAATAATCTACTCACTTCCCTTGATATAAGCATCTGTACCGCTTTAACAGAGTTAAGATGTTATTCTAATCAACTCACCACTCTTGATTTGAGCAAAAATACAGCATTAACAAAGTTGAGTTGTTCTGGTAATAATTTTACTTCTCTTGATTTAAGCAAAAACACAGCATTAACTGAAATTTTGGGCGGTTACAACGACTATGAAATAACTGTCACCGACAGCAAATTTGACCTTTCAACTCTCCCGAATGGCTTTGATGTTACAAAGACTTCTGACTGGACAAATGGCACAGTTGAGGGAACTATTCTCACAATTAAAGATGTTACAAAGGAAGTAACATATACATACAACTGCGGAAATGGAGAATCTGAAACATTTACTTTAATTCCTACAAAATCCGCAGAAACTCCCGAAAAGCCTCCTGTTTCATTAGGCGATATAAACGCTGACGGCTTAATAAACTCCAGCGACGCTACCCTTATTCTTTCAAACTACTCAGCAATTGCAACAGGCGGCGATTCCGCATTCTCCGCTGAACAGACTAAAGCTGCCGATATAAACAACGACGGTAAATGTGATTCTATTGACGCTTCCCTTATTCTTGCCTACTATGCACATACTTCCACAGGCGGTACAGGCACAATTGAGGAGTATCTTGCAAATGCAAACGCTGAAGAACAGCTTAAAGCTCTCAGAGAAAAGAAAGAGTCCGAAATTCAGCTTTTTGCAGCTGCTTATATAGGCTGCACCGACGATATGAATGAGGTTGACGCTATCGCATGGATAAAGGAAAACAGCCCTGTTTTCTGCGAAAATTACAGCTTTGTAAAGAATATTCCGTCAGCACAGATTGCGGGAACACCTATGGGCGAGCTTTACTGCATTGTTCCATTTGATGAAAATTCAACAGTTGCAATAAATCGTATTGTACGTGATGAAAACGGCAACGGTTCATATGAAAATGTCATCTACAGAAGTGAAAGCGGCGAGCCTGTATTGCTTTTCTGCAACAACTCAGGAGTTGACGGCGATACAATGGTAACTATTACCGATTCTGACGGAAACAAGGACGTATGGTTCCCCGGTCTTGATGAAAAGCTGATGATG
>JAFWZH010000270.1 GCA_017522515.1 Clostridia bacterium | reverse complement strand
CTCAGTCGGTAGAGCAACTGACTCTTAATCAGTGGGTCCTGGGTTCGAGTCCCCGATGGTGCACCAAACGGCTCGTTGGTCAAGCGGTTAAGACTCCGGACTCTCACGCCGGCAACACCAGTTCGATTCTGGTACGAGTCACCATCAAATCGGTGCTTATGGCGCAGAGGTCACACCCGTTCCCATTCCGAACACGGAAGTTAAGCTCTGCCACGATGATGATACTTGGCTGGTGACGGCCTGGGAAAGTAATGCGGTGCCGGTATTGATGTTCCTCCTTAGCTCAGTCGGTAGAGCACTCGGCTGTTAACCGAGTTGTCGCCCGTTCGAGCCGGGCAGGGGGAGCCAATAAGTGATAATATCACAGCAGAAAGTCCGATTTATATCGGACTTTTTTGCGTATAAAAACAAAGTATAAGGAAATGAGATGTAAAAGATGATAATTGGAGATCCTTATGTGTTTTCTGTAATATTTGATAGAGTGAAGCAGTGGAATTCTACTCAGAGCGATAATAATGGTTTTTTTGCTTTGAGCGTATATGGGGAATTATTCCCTAAGTGTATTATTAATGCAGTAGTTGATACATCTTTGCTTGAAGTGTGGAAATCTTTAAATAATATACCTGTTGATGATGAACTGTTTTCAATGTGTAAAGAAAAAGCGTTGAATAGGCTTTGTGATTTAGTATATCCTTCTGATTGGGGTATAGATAATGACTACAGATATGAATTAGCACCGACAGCTTTAACGGATAAAAACTGTTATGTGTTTGTAGTGAGCAATAATGATAAAATAAGAATTATTGCGGCTGAATTGGATTACGATATTGAAGAATCCACTTTGATTACTGAGGGTGCAGACATACAGGAAGTATTTATTGATAAAAATGAACTGAATCAGATTTCAGATGAAATCAAAAGTGCAATAGACGGATTCAAGAAAGAATATTGATTAATGAAAACCAAAAACTGACTGCAAACAAAAAATATTTGATAGTGAGGTGTTGAGAAAATGCACGCTATGGTATGTCAAGGCAACGGGAAATACTATATTTCTGCTGTATTCGGATATTTCAGAGATATTACAGCAACAGATGAACATGAAAAATACATTCAGAGTATCTATAATCCCTATTGGATTGTTTGGGATGAGGAGAAAAAACGTCTGATAAAATGGCTGAATATGGTACCGAATGACAAGTACATTAATCCACAGATTTTGATTATTGACTCGGAGCAAAAGAACTGGAATATGGATGATGACGGTGTAGGGTGTGTTGATTTTCTTTCGAGGGATTTGCTTGACTCGTTTCTTGATAAAGAACAACAGCCGGAGGATATTCTCGAAAAATGCCGTTTAATGGATGCAGGATACATCTATGAGGAAATACAGGAAATAAAGGGACAAAATGACATAGAAAACCTTTATTGGGCATCAGGTTATTTCCACGATGCTTATATTGCAAAGGAAGAATTGCAGCAAGACGGCACGTTATATTTAAAGTTTGAAGGTTGCTGGGGATGTGAAATTGAAATCTGGCTTTGGGGAGAGCTGGAGTATGACACATCAAGCAAAAATTCCGATTGTTATGACAACTATTGGTATAGTTCTACTATTCTTCAAGAGGACGGCTTTATATATTTTGTTGACGATAATAATATGACCGTCGATAAAATAGGAAAAGGTTACTGCTATTTTAAAGCAAGACATATGAAATACAGAATCATTCCTGATTGAAATAATGCCGCCTGTGAGCAATCATAGGCGGCTTTGTGTATGACGGGCATATCAATGCTCTGTTGTTTTAGGGATTTGTATGAGATGTGGGAGAGAAGAAGCAATAGCGAAATCGTATCCTGACGAACAGAAACCTGATACTAAGGCGTGCTTTCGCACTCCAAGGGAGGTTGACGCAGCAGATGTCGTGCATAGCTGTTTTTTCTCAAAAGGTTTTTTTAGAGATGCCCTTATATTATTTAATTCTCTTAAGCATAATTGTATTTAATTGCTTTTTCATTTTTTTCCTTACATATTCCGATGAATTCTCATTACCGTGAGCTGGAAGGAAAAATCGGCACCCTGTATTAATAAGTTTAATCCATGATCTTGTTACTTCTTCAGGATGTTTAGCGAATGGAGGAAAAATCTCTCCATTTACAGAGCGAACCATACAATCACCTACAAGTGCAATCTCTTCATCAACAATAATGCTAATAGAACCGTCTGTATGTCCCGGAGTAGATAAGATCCTGGCATTTATTCCGTACTTTTTCAAGATCACGCCATCACTCACAGGTATAGCCTTGGGACATGGAGGAAATTTTTGAAACGGCAAAATATTTTTTATGGAATTAATAAACCTCGTAGCCGACTTAAACGGCTGATTGATACCATCAGGAAGATCTGTATACCCTTTTCTCAACCCCTCATAGTCTTTTTCATGTATCATAACATCGCAATTGTATTTCCTTCTGAAAAACTCAACATTTCCTGCATGGTCAAAATGATTATGCGTAAGCACTATAGCAACAGGCTTATCAATTCCAACTTTCTTCATAGCTTTTTCAATAATGCTTCTTTCAGCCCTGATACTTGTGTCTACTAAAATTGCATTGTTCTCTTTAACAATAAAATAACAGTTGCATCTGAAGTTATTGAGTCTTATTACTTTAGTTCCATATTTAGTTATCCATGTGTGCATCTTTATTTTCTCCTTTGGTATGAACTTTAATACTCTCAATCAAAAAATAGATTATCACCGATAAATAATAAATTTGCATAGAATCAAAAAAATTAAACAAATACATTTTTGCAATCATAAAGTGAAATCAATGATTTTTTGAATAATTGTAAGCACATATGATTATTGCAAATCGATTTATTAATTATTATACCATTTACTCAATCACTTGTCAATATTGCATCGGTGGCAGCCTGTGTGGTAATAGTTTTCGAAGCGGTCGCAGTTTTAAAAAATATCGGCTCGTCAAAAAAATCCGTACAAGACGTTGAAGATGACATCTCTGAGACAATTTTCCTTACTGAGCATGACTCCTTTATCTACGATTCTTGCACTTTCAACTGAAATGTTATAATCAGGCTGTTTTATCATGTTATATGATGTACTATCCTTTAAAGAAATATGTTCACCAACTGCGTAAACTTTTCTCGGATGCTCTGTTTTCACTTTGAAAGTTCCGTTCAGAGAATAAAATCTCACGCACCATCCTGTCAGTACAGCGAGTATAACTGTGCTGACAATAATTTTTTTCATTGCAGACAGCTCCTCTCATCTATGATTTTTCCATGTTCAATGGTGTAGATGACATCACACATATTCTCAAGAATCTCTCTGTCATGACAGGTCATTATGATAAGTGCACCTCTTTCACACTCCTTACGGATAAGCTTTTGAGTAATCTCAACGCCGTCCGAATCAAGAGCGTTTGTTGGCTCATCAAGAATTATAAGGTCAGGTGATTCCATAACAGCTGCCGCACCTATCTGTTTTTTCTTTAATCAAACGGGTTTTTAGAGATGCCTATAAAAATTTCTATGATAATTATACCATATTTTGATGAGTTATTCAATAGTTTTTCTATAAAAATGACGGCTGATGTAAAAAATAAAGAGGAAAAATTAATAAAATCGACTAATGCATCAACTTTGACTTCGCAGAAATCAAAATTCCTGAAAATATAAAATCTAACATTCGTCGTTTTGACGAAATGATTTGGAATTGCTTGGCGGTATTGAAGTAACTTGAAGTGATTTAATATGATTTGAAGTGAAAAGCTCTTTCTACCACATTTCAAAACAGTAATAATCTTTAGGTTTAAACAATGTTAATCCTGCATATGTTGATGTAGGAATTGAAACATTCTGCAACGCTGTGGAAATAGGAGAATACTACCGTGAGCAAGCAATTTATGCTTACAGCCTCGGTGATGTTGATACGGCGACATTAAAGGCAGAACGTGTGATTGACAGAATTCGTGCGAAAAATATCAGAATTTCTGGCTTGGTGAATTCTGTGAAAAGCACGATTTGCCATTTTATGGTCTGCATAGTTTCAGACACTTATTTGCATCGCTTCTTGTAAACAACGGTGTAGATATTGTAACGGTATCGGGATCATTAGGACACTCGACGGTTTCAACGACTACTAACGTTTATTGTCATATGATTGAAGATGCACAGGCGAAGGTTTCCGATGCTGTATCAAATGCCCTTAACTTTAACAGCAAAAAGCCGACTCCTGATGAGGAATCGGCATAAAAATCTGAAGGGAACCTCTAAAAACCTCCCTCACGGCGAACTTTCTATGACAAATATCATTTCCTGCGTTGTCAAACCTTGCAATACACAAAGTATTACTGCGGTTTGCCGCCTTGTAACTGACATTTGTCATATACGAAATTTCGCTCG
>JAFWZH010000269.1 GCA_017522515.1 Clostridia bacterium | reverse complement strand
TTTACCGAATTATGGATGTTGATTGAGGTAAGACCGCTGCAACGATAAAATGCATACTCGCCAATTTCCGTCACCGAATCGGGGATGTTGATTGAGGTAAGGCCGCTGCAACCTCCAAATGCACCAGCGCCAATTTCCGTTACCGAATCGGGGATGTTTATTGAGGTAAGGCCGCTGCAACCAGAAAATGCATTAGGGCCAATTCCCGTCACCGAATCGGGGATGTTGATTGAGGTAAGGCCGCTGCAACCTTCAAATGCATACTTGCCAATTACCTTTACCGAATTAGGGATGTTTATTGAGGTAAGACCGCTGCAACGATAAAATGCATACTCGCCAATTTCCGTCACCGAATCGGGGATGTTGATTGAGGTAAGGCCGCTGCAACCTCCAAATGCACCAGTGCCAATTTCCGTCACCGAATCGGGGATGTTTATTGAGGTAAGGCCGCTGCAACCATCAAATGCCCAACCGCCAATTCCCGTCACCGAATCGGGTATGTTTATTGAGGTAAGGCCGCTGCAACCTCTAAATGCCCTATCGCCAATTTTCGTCACAGAATCGGGGATGTTTATTGTGGTAAGTCCTATGCAGCCATAAAATGCATTAAAGCCAATTCCCGTCACATCGTCTTTCAGTCTTATTTTTCCTTTGCCGTTTGCAAACTCGTGTGAAATAGAATTTTTGCCAATCCATTCTCTATCTAATTTTTCGGTGGCTTCATAATATATTGTTGTACTAAAATCGGAACGCCTATGAATAATAGGGATTGTTTTGGGTGGTGTGTCTTCTTGCGATTCATTCATCATTATAATTTGTGCTCCACAATTTATGCAAAATTTTGCATAACTGGTGTTCTCTGTGTGGCATTTCGGGCAAATTTTTATATTCATAATATTTCTGTTAGAAATTATGATATTTTGATGGTATTTATTAATTGGTCATTTTTATTGTGGATGATATACTGGACGAATGTATAAGCCATGAATTCTAAGACCTAAGACTCGAGAGATAATATTAGTGTTAATATTTAAACACCAAGCAGTAAAAGGACATTTTTTTACCAAAGAATTTGTCCAATAATAACCTTCATCTTTTTTTTCTTTAAAACCTTCCATACATCCAGCTATAGGAATAAAAATTGTATTACCGTTATATCCCTTTACTTCACATCCTTGTACATCATTTAGTGTCTTCCAGTACCATTTGCAATTTACTATCAGTTCGTCAACATCCTCTAGAGTTGGCATTTGCCAACCGAAACTCCAATGGGCGCAAGCTGCATCATCTGAGACATTTAACTTAGTTATGTTATCAACAATACCATTTTCTCGATTGTTGTTGTATTTCGTTACTTTACTCAAATCTCTGCCACCATATTTGTAATTATCTACACCGTAGACAAGCTTAGGTTCTATTTCCCCCCATGCAAATGCATTCCCGTATTCTTCTGGCCTATTTGCACCGACATTACAAGTTGCCCATAGGGTGCCACTAGGCAATCCAAGATCAATACATGTGTGTCCATTAATAGTTTTTTCCCCACCATCTGTACTTAATTTATTTCCGCACTGGTTACAGAATTGTGCAATAAGGCTGTTATCTGCACCGCATTGGGGGCATTTCTTGAAAAAAGAATTTCCGCATCGGTCACAAAATTTTGCGTTATCGCTATTCTCTTTATTACATTTAGGACAAATTTTCATCTTATAAAAATATCTTATTAAATGGTGCAAATTTACAAATCCTAATGCAAAAAAATGTGGTGTTGAAAAAAGTATTATAAAAATATTGACATGGTGAGATATCCGTAATATGTAAACTGAGAACTATATAATACATCAAGCATTAAGTAGCATTTGTCATATTTCTTCAAGATTGTTATACTCATTTGATTTCTATCGCTTTTAGCTGTCCAAAATGTTTTTCATTGATTACCATTTGATAAAATTTAACTGGATTTACTTTAGTATTTCCATATATATCTTTGATTACTACTTTTTTATTTTTCATAAGATTTATTATTGCATCTCTGTCATACATGGAACATTTTAGTCCAAAATAGATAGCTTCAATACAATTAGGTATATCAATTGCACAATGTTCGCCATTTCCTTTGACATCATAATATAACCTGTTGGCGGAATTAATTTAGTGCATACTTAATTCTGCCAATGGGCTTGTCGTTAATGAAGTTTACGTATTGCAGAATGGTAAGTGCACTAATTTTGCCAATGATTCTGGCAAACAAACCATTCGTTATTTTTGC
>JAFWZH010000268.1 GCA_017522515.1 Clostridia bacterium | reverse complement strand
GCTGAAGCGTGGCTTTACACTCCAAGCACGATGGCAGGGTCTATGTTCAGCTTGCGACTGATTTCCCTTCCCGTTTTTAGTGACGGCTCACCCTTACCCGTTATGATTTCACTCATACGTGCGGCACTGAGTCCAAGCATCAAGCAGCAAATTTGTGCAAAATAAAACATCTATTATCTGCCCCGACGCAATTTGCGTTGGGGCTTTTTATGCCTCCCTCTTCAGGCTTCTAACAGCCGATGTGCAATGTGCCACTGCTTGCTTTTAGATGATTAAGAGCACTGCAATGCTTTTCGGTTGCGGCTTTTTTCGGTGCGAAAGCTCGTGCCAGCGAGTGAGTGGAAGCTTGCTTGCACACACAACGAGCGCAGTCGAGGTTCGCCGAAGGCAGAGGTAGCAACACGCGGATATTCACAAGGACAGGCAGAGTGATAAGGAATAATTGAAAATTCTTTGTCGCTCTTTTTTTTGTCGCTTTACCAAACAATTTCTTGTAGCCCGCCGGGTAAATTTTTCCTGATAATCCTTGATGAGTTATATCCTTACCGTGTTGCCCTTGTATGCACATAAAAAATCTCGATAAGCGAAATTCCCCTTGTGGATATTCGACAATGCTGCGATTAAGCGAGCGAGATACAAGTTTAACTTGTAATCTCACTGCGAGTGAAAGCTGGTTCAATGAAATTAATGCGAGCAGTGATAGGTCGCACGTAGCACGGTGTAGTCGTGCCGTGCGGGTCACGGTCAGCGAGTGTTGTCAAAGTTTTAGACAATGCGAGCAGTGATAGGTCGCACGCAGCACGGTGTAGTCGTGCCGTGCGGGTCACGGTCAGCGAGTGTTGTCAAAGGCGGTGAGAAGTTGGACGAGACAGAAGAAAACCTGCTCGAACATCGCACAGACGGCACCGATGCGTTTGATACGCTGTATATCGGGGCAGAGAAGTTCCCTTACAGAGAAATGTTCCCTGTTACCGCAAGTGGGGCGATGTAGGTTTATTCTTTGTTGTTTTTCAATTTTTCTATCATAGATTTTAGGTCCGCCCCTTTTTGCTGTGATAATAGCATCGCTATATTCATCAATTCCTTATGATTTTCAGGAAAATAAAACCTTGCCTCTTTGTTGTGACCAATTCCAATAATATCTTCTTTAATCTGCTTGCTGTCGTAAATATGAATATTGTTGTTATTGCATCCAAACTTTTTTAATAATTCTCTGAATTCATCTTTATTATCGCTGTTTTGTACAATAATGTACTTAATATCATTCCATTCAAATGGAATGTGTAGAGGTATTTTTGAGGAATCATTATTTTGTTCTTTATATGTTTTATACTCTTCAACTGTCAAATATGGTTTTATACCTCTTTCTTGAAGTTCATTTTTTTGAGGTGTTAATCTCACCTCTCTTTCATCCATATAACGGTAGTTGTTAAATTTTCGACCTCGGACAATCAATTCTCCCTCTATTGGTTTTATATAAGAAGATGCCTCATAGAATATTCCAGAATGCTTAATATTTTCTATTGCACAAGAATCATAATTACAATACCACACAGGATTAAATCTATTTCTTAAACCCCATTCCTTTGACATTCCTATAGAATATCCTCCATATTTAGTAATATAATCAGCAAACTCTGAAAAGGGTAAATCACAAAGACTAATCATAGGGAATGCCATAACTTCATTATTTGGCATTGTTTCTTTACTGTAAGAAAATGAAAATCGTTTCTCTTTTATTATTCTTTCTAAAGCACCCTTTTTTGTTTGATGCCACAATGTATTCGAACTTAGTCCCATAATCAATTACTTTTTGTATTCAATTATTTTAATTACAGCAAAGGTAACATGTTTTTAACAAATCTGACCTTTGGCGCGGTTCTAAAATAAATTTTATTTATTTTTGCATTTAGCACGATTTTTACACATTGGTTGATATGACAGCACAGAGTGAAGCAGCTTTGGAAAATGGTCTGATAAGGACATTACAAAATATGAGTTATGAATATGTTGTGATTAAAGAAGAAAGCAATTTGATTGAGAACTTCAAATTACAACTGGAGAAGCATAACCAAAAAGAACTTTCAAAATACAACCGTACACAGTTTACTGATAAGGAGTTTGAGAAAATCCTCATTCACCTTGAGGGTGGTACTCGCTTTGACAAAGCGAAGAAGCTTCGAGACCTTTATCCTCTTGACACCGAGGATGGAGAACGCATTTGGGTGGAGTTTCTTAATCGTAGCCAATGGTGTAAAAACGAATTTCAGGTAGCAAATCAAATTACCATTGAAGGACGCAAGAAGTGCCGGTATGATGTTACAATTCTTATCAATGGATTACCATTAGTGCAAATAGAACTAAAGAAGAGAGGTGTTGAACTGAAACAAGCATACCAACAAATTCAGCGTTATCACAAGACATCATACCACGGACTATTTGACTACATCCAAATTTTTGTAGTCTCTAACGGTGTGAATACACGTTACTTTGCTAACAATCCCAATCAAGGTTACAAATTCACATTCAACTGGACAGATGCAGCAAACACACCATACAATGACCTCAATCTGTTTGCCAATGAGTTTTTTGACAAATGCACTCTTGGCAAATTGATAAGCAAATACATTGTAATGCACGAGGGCGATAAATGCCTTATGGTGTTGCGACCATATCAATTCTATGCCGTTGAAAAGATACTTGACCGTGTACAAAACACCAATAAGGACGGATATATTTGGCACACAACAGGTGCGGGCAAAACATTAACATCATTCAAGACTGCTCAATTGGTGTCTGAAATAGACGGAATAGACAAAGTTATGTTTGTTGTTGACCGCCACGACCTTGATACTCAAACACAATCGGAATACGAAGCGTTTGAACCGGGTGCTGTAGATAATACCGACAACACATCGGAACTTATCAAACGCTTGAATGGAAATAGTAAAATCATAATCACTACAATACAGAAGCTCAACACAGCTGTATCAAAGGATTATTATAGCAATAAACTTTTGGCTGTTAGAGACAAACGGATTGTTATGATTTTTGACGAGTGCCACCGAAGTCATTTTGGCGACAGCCATAAGAATATTATGAAGTTTTTTACTAATACTCAAATATTCGGCTTCACCGGCACTCCGATATTCGTTGAAAATTCAATCGACGGGCACACTACCAAAGAAATATTTGGCGACTGTTTGCATAAGTATCTTATAAAAGATGCTATTGCCGACGAAAACGTACTTGGTTTTTTGGTGGAATATTATACAGGCAATGTAACAGCTGAATATGATGATGAGGGCAGAATGACTGAAATTGCCCAGTTTATACTCAACAACTTCAATAAATCGACATTCGACGGAGAGTATGATGCTCTTTTCGCAGTACAATCTGTTCCTATGCTGATAAAATACTATAAGATATTCAAGAGTCTTAATCCTCAAATAAAGATTAGTGCTGTATTCACCTATGGGCAAAACACGAATCAGGACGATGCATACACGGGCATGAACAGAGGGTTTGAGAATGAAAGCGTTCAAACCGATGAATTGCAAGCCATAATGGATGATTACAATAAAATGTATGGCACAGCATTTACCACAGAGAATTTCAGTGCTTATTACGATGATATAAATCTTCGTATGAAGAAGAAAAAGCCTGAAATGAAACCTCTTGACCTTTGTCTTGTGGTAGGTATGTTCTTGACTGGTTTTGACTCTAAAAAGTTGAATACGCTTTATGTTGATAAGAAACTTGAATACCACGGGCTGTTGCAAGCATTCAGCCGCACCAATCGCGTGCTTAACGAAAAGAAACGCTTTGGAAAAATCGTCTGTTTCCGCAATCTAAAGGACAATGTCGATAGCTCTATCAAACTATTCAGTAATAACTGCCCTTCGGAAGATATTCTGCGTGAGCCTTTCGACAAAGTAAAAAAAGAACTTAATGACCTCGCGATTGCATTCTTAAAAAAATATCCGAAACCTCAATTCGTAGATACACTTCAAAGCGAATATGACAAGCGTGATTTTGTTTTAGCATTCCGCGACCTTATAAAAAAACAGGCTGAAATTCAAATTTACGAGGAATACGACCCTAATGATTCAAGCCTTTATATGTCCGAGCAGGAGTTCAACGATTTCAAGAGCAAATACCTTGATATCGCATTGGGTGTCGTAACACCGGAACAGACAAGTGGAATAGCTTCGGAACCCGAAGCCCCATACGGTGAGCCAAAGACACTTGAAGACATTGATTTCTGTCTTGAATTGCTTCATAGCGATGTAATCAATGTAGCATATATCCTTGCACTCATAGCCGACCTTAATCCGTCAAGTGATGATTACGAGGAAAAACGCAGGAACATCATTGACACAATGATTAAAGATGCCGAAATGCGTAATAAGGCGAAGCTGATTGACGGCTTCATTCAGCAGAATGTGGACGATGATAAAGAAAACTTTGAACGTGCAAAGGCAGACGGGTCAATTGATTTGGAGGCGAGACTCAACACCTATGTGAAAGAAAAACGAGAAAGAGCGATAAAAGATTTGTCGGAAACCGAAAATATACCCGTAGATGTGCTTGCACGCTATTTGGCAGAATATGATTATCTGCAAAAGCACAAGCCTGAAATAATTCAGGAAGCCATTGCAGAGCAGCATCTTGGTTTAATAAAAACAAGAAAGGCTATCAAACGAGTTACCGAACAATTACTGTCAATTATAAATACATTCTCTTGGGAATAACAAAACAAAGTTTTGTTATCGGCGAGTTTTGTAGTGAACGTCGCAGGTAGCATCGCAGAAAGTGATTCCCTGCGGTGCACGAAAAACAAAACGAGCCAATAACATTGCAAATTAAGAATTATAAAAACTTTACAATATGAGCGAAGAACTTCAGCAAAAACTGCGTAACCAACTTTGGACTGTTGCAAACACATTGAGAGGAAATATGTCTGCTGGTGAATTTATGTACTTTTCACTTGGCTTCATCTTCTATAAATATCTGTCGGAGAAAATAGAGCATTTTGCAGACACCGCTCTTGTCGATGATGAAATAACATTCAAGGAACTTTGGAAAGTTACCGATGACGAAGATTATCTTGAACTCCAGGAAGCTGTGAAAACACAGTGTCTTGAATCTATCGGTTATTTCATTGAACCTGAATTTCTGTTCTCTTCGGTCATTGCTTTAATCAAGAAGAAAGAGACTATTCTCCCTGTTCTCGAACGTTCATTAAAACGTATTGAGGATAGTACATTGGGACAGGACAGCGAAGAGGACTTTGGCGGTCTCTTCTCAGATATTGACCTTGCCTCGCCCAAACTAGGTAGAACAACTGATGATAAGAATACACTAATCAGCAATGTTCTTCTTGCTCTTGATGAGATAGATTTTGGTGTAGATGCAACACAGGAAATAGATATTCTTGGCGATGCTTACGAATATATGATTAGCCAATTTGCAGCCGGTGCCGGAAAGAAAGCCGGTGAGTTCTACACACCTCAGGAGGTGAGCCAAATTCTTGCTGATATTGTAACTACAGGCAAGACACGCTTACGTAATGTATATGACCCCACTTGCGGCAGCGGCTCATTGCTCATTCGTGCTGCACGCAATGGCAAAGCTGAAGACATTTACGGACAGGAAAAGAACCCGACAACATTCAACCTCTGTCGTATGAATATGTTGCTTCACGGTATCAAATTCCACAACTTCCGCATTGAGAACAATGACACTCTTGAACACGATGAATTTGGCGACACGCAATTCGATGCTGTGATTGCTAACCCACCATTCTCTGCCGAGTGGAGTGCAGATGCAAAATTCAATAATGATGACCGTTTCAGCAAAGCCGGCAAACTTGCACCAAAGAGCAAAGCCGACTATGCGTTTATTCTTCACATGGTTCACCACCTTAATGAAGGTGGTACAATGGCTTGTGTTGCACCTCACGGAGTGCTGTTCCGTGGCTCTGCCGAAGGTACAATTCGTCAATTCCTTATTGAAAAGAAAAACTATATTGATGCAATCATCGGTTTGCCTGCAAACATCTTCTATGGCACATCAATCCCGACTTGTATTCTTGTCCTGAAAAAATGCCGTCAGGCTGATGATAATATCCTGTTTATCGATGCAAGCAAAGAGTTCGAGAAGGTAAAGACTCAAAACAAGCTCCGCCCCGAGCATATTGAAAAAATCGTTACCACATATCGCGAACGTAAAGAAATTGAGAAATATAGCCACTGTGCTACTCTTGATGAAATCAAGGAGAATGACTACAACTTGAATATTCCTAGATATGTTGATACATTTGAAGAGGAAGAGGAAATCGACATTAAAGCAGTGATGGCAGACATCAAAACACTTGAAGCACAGCGTGCCGAGCTTGATGCTCAAATAGAAGTTTACTTAAAAGAGTTAGGATTGGTTGACTAATTGCAATCCTTAATGTTTAACCTAAAAGTAAACAAATGATTATGGCAAACGATAAACAAAATACAAATCCTAATGTACCCAATAAAGGAAATGTTCCAAGACTTCGATTTCCTGAGTTCACGGAAGAGTGGAAAAAAGATTCTTTAAAGGATGTAGCAAGTATATCTAAAGGATTAGGTATATCAAAAGAACAACTCTCTGATTCAGGATT
>JAFWZH010000267.1 GCA_017522515.1 Clostridia bacterium | reverse complement strand
TGTGCATAATATTAGCCCTATAACAATATACATATATGCTGAAAGAAGGATTAGAATATACAAGCACTACAGTAGTAGCACCCGGCAACTGCGCATCGGCAGTCGGCTCAGGCGGTCTCGAAGTCTTTGCCACACCCTCAATGGTCGCACTAATGGAGAACGCAGCAATGAATGCTGTCGCACCCTTCCTGCCCGAAGGCTCCACAACCGTAGGAGCAGAGATAAACACAACTCACATAAAACCGTCGGCATTAGGCTCGGAGATAAAAGCAACAGCACTCCTCACCGCAGTCGAAGGCCGCAAGCTCATATTCAACGTAGAAGCAAGCGACGGAGCCGGCATCATCGGAAAAGGAACACATGTACGCTTCATCGTCGATACCGAACGCTTCATGGCCAAACTGAAGTAACGCACAAGTACAAATAAAAACAATCCCCAGAACAGCCTTTGATGAACGGTGGTCCTGGGGATATTTTTCTTTTTATGCTTTCCAAGCGGTTCCATTTCCCAATCTTTTGGGAATCCCATAGCCGTAACATCAATATTTGGATATTTTTGCAATAGTTGTTTGAATTTATTTATAAAGTCGTTGTTTTCATATATACTATTTTGCCAGTAAATGATACAACACAACTGTGCATAAATTTTATGGGTGTCTAAATTTAAATTTGTAATCCAATCATTTGACATCGATTTAGGTAACTGGGGAATCATTGAGAAACGCCTGTTCCAAACTCGTGCATGATGGGCACAACAATTACGTAATACGGCAATACTTCTCATCCAACTTTCAAGATATTCGTGCTGCGGAACACCAAAACTCTTTGCAATGTCTTTTTTAACATTCTTATCTTTGAAGTTACTATATAGTTTAGAAAGTACACCAAATGACGCAACTTCTAAAGTTTTCCAAGACGGAGGCATATCAGGAAAGTCATATTTTCGATAATGTTCCTGTATAAAATCTTCCTTAGATCTGTCTAATTCTTTTCTAAGACTTGCAATATTTTCTAGTTGTTGTTTTAAACTTTTTACTAATGTGTCATCCATAAACCAGAATGGACCATACATGATAGAAAAAGAGTGAATAACCTTTGTGCGTAATGCAATTTCAATGCTTTGTATTGCAGAAAATATTAAAGCACGTAACTCCTTGTCAAAATAATATAGTGATAATGCGTTATTGAAGTGACTATTTGGTTTGAATTGGTGTCCTTGGTCCTTTTCTTCCATTGGTCGCCAATAGCTGGCTAATCTAAAATAACTGATTATTGAGAGAGTCTTGTTGGCTTGATTCTCATCATCAATAATCAAACCGTTTTTCTTTAAGCGTTCAATTTGTTCTTGGATACTTAACGCTTTGTTGTTGTATTTATTCATAGTATAAAAAGCAAAAGTTCCGCCCTGGTACGCTGTTCTATGGGAAGCGTGGCGGAATCTGTTACCGCAAAGGTAGCATAAAAAAGGAACGTATGCAATAGTAAACCTCCAAAAAATGTCAAATCAGAGAACTTCTTAGCTCTTGTTTATGAATATAGCCAAGATTGAGAACCTCGGAATCGCTACTGTTATGAGATTTAAGAAAGAGCTTTGCGAATAAACACAATAATCCCCTAAGACTGCCTTGATTATATGTGGGCGGTTCCGGGGGAGTTTATTTTAACCAGTCGGAAATCCCGACAAGTTCTTTTTTAGTTTGAGAATAATTTTGTTCAATCATTTGTTTTCTAAACAATATTGTTTATTTTTGCGATATGAATGCTACAATAGAAATACTCAAAGGATTACATCCAGGTTTGTTTTTGCAACGAGAATTAAAGAAACGTAAACTCAGAAGCGGACATTTTGCTGAATCAATAGGCGAACATCCGCAAACGCTCAGTGCTATAATCCGTGGACGCAGATCTATGAATATTCCGCTTTCACTTCGCATTGAAAGAGCCTTAGGATTGGAAGAGGGTTTCTTGATGACTTTGCAAGTGCATTATGATATTTCAGAGGAGAAACGACGGTTGTCAACAAACAATCGTCCGGATTGCAGCAAGTTCCGTTCTACACTATTTTGGGACACATCATTTGAGCATATAGATTTTATAGCACACAAACGTTATGTTATAAATAGGATATTTGAACGTGGTACAGAAGAGGAGATTTTAGAAACAATTCGTTTTTATGGTAAAGACACAATTTTGGCAACAATAGACTTTGCTGCAACTTCTCCTTTTGCCGAAAATATCAAACAAAACTTGAAAGCATACCTTGAATATGAAGCATAAGTCCTTGCCAACTTACAATTGCTTGACTTTCTGTCATATCTTGCGCCCTATAGTTTTGTGGTATTGCTCTTGAACTGCTGTATCAAAGCGTCCGACAACGGAACACGGCAATCGATAATGTAACCACGCTCCACAAGGTCTATCACCGACAGTAGCAATAACGCCTTGTGCGGTGCAGGTTTCCCACATTTTCTCATCGTGTGCAGTGAAGAAAAACTGTTAATGTAATAGTTAAGGTCTTTCATTACTAAATTTTTAGGTAGGCAACTAGTCAAACAAAGTTCCTTACATATGAATATGTTAATCTTGCATTTCCTTATAATTAACAAACGGTTCGCAAAAAGTCTTATTGACAACTCTATCGCGCATTTTGCTCATATCTGTAAAGTTTCGGGATATATTCTGTACTATATCCAAATAATTATCCCTACCATTTTCATTGATATAATAGTATGGTTTGATTGAAACACAATTTTTGTGTTCGAATATCGTCTTAAGCATTGTTCTGTCTGATAAGCCACAAGAATGTCCTATTATACAAACTTGGAACGGTTCGGACTCAATAAAAGAAAGAAGCTGGCGATAATTGGGAGTTTCCAAGTAGCGATAAGTTTTGAAATGCCTTAAATACTCATTATCGTTCTTTTTTAGAATAACTTGATGCTCATCATCAGTTTCATCTCCATAACCGAAAACAATACTATCCGGATTTGTTAGTTCTCCATGAATATGATTGACAACAAATCTGTCATTCTGTGGCAAATACAAATCAGCAGTATTAGTGTAGTTGAAGTTTAATAGCATCACACGATTAGGCAAGAGAAAGTTTTTTCCTGCTTCATCACTAAATTGGCGATTTGATAATATTGCGGGCTGCTCCTTTTTAAGCAACTTCTCTATTTCTTCTTTGCTATAATTCGAAATTCCGTAATCACTAAAAAAGTGGAACATTGCTCCAGTACTATTTATATCGCCTCTATTATAGATAAATTTAGTCCAATGCATCGATGCAGATTCTGCTATTTCATTTTTTGAAAATGGAGCAAGCATTTTCTCGCGTAAATCATTTTTAACAATCGAAATATTTATATTCTGACTTTGAACAGCACCAAGATATTCTGTAAGAAGGTGTTGAACAACAGTCAAATCTCTATTCAATTTTCGTATCTTATCCTTCTCATTCACATTCTCAACAAGCAATTCGTAATAATCATTCTCTACATCTACCCACCCTTTAGATTCAATAGACTTTGATATACGAAATAGTAAATCAGAAAGCTTAAATTCTATAACCCCTTTTTTCTTTTCCTTATCTAAAATTGTCTCTTTATGCTTGAAAACATTTTGTTCAGTAGAACCTGTATAAAAATAGCCTGATAAACAACCTGAGCTACAAGTTATTTCAAACAGTTCATCTTTTTCAAATTGACTTGTACTACTATAAAGCAACTTTAGCCATCTTCCCCAATACCAATTTATAAAATGTTCATATTTCGTTTCAAGACCATGCGCGAGGTCAAAACCGTTACCAACTATAATTACCCTATTCATGTTTAATGTTTTGTATTTAAAAAGATACTATTAAAAGTCTCATTTTGTCAATAGTTTCTGAGTTCAAACCAACTCTTTGTCTAATTATTATTGATATAAGCCTAAACTATAATAAACGCTTATTTATAATATTCGCGGAGCCATAATACCAGATGTCATCTTATAACCTCGTCCACTAATTATCATATCCGCCTCATACTCATTGTCACAAAAGCGTTCTATATACTCTCGAAACATCATATTGTTGTTTTCGCGACACTCATCGACTTTTATAATTTGTAAATCATTCATACTAAACAATGCAGACAGTTTGTACTCTGTCATTTCTTGCAATGAACGTTTAATTTGGAGTTCCGATTCTTCATCTTTTGTGAATATAGTAATATTCTTCCTACTTGCCCCTACTGATGATTGTTGTTTGAAAAAGGGCTTAAAATATTGACTATCATTTACGCCCAAAGAGTGTCCAAAAACAGTAATGTCGTTAGCAGACAATAAATCAGAGACCATCGCTGGTGGACTATAATTTGAATCAAAAGACTTCTGAATAAAATCATATTCTTGAGAGATTTTATAATCTTTTGTACCAATAATTATATTGTTGTTCTCTACTGAACCATGTATATATTTAGTAATAGCATCAAACCTCTTAGGCCAATTAGCATCTATATTGTTTGTCAATTTCATATAATTAAAAGTGTATATAGTATGATATTGAGAAGCGATTTTATCATATACAAAAGCACGCGCCACAGCTGCTGCAATAGAGTCTTCTTTAATACTTCCACTTTGCACCTGTGTCACGTATTGGATTAGTCCTGTTTTTATCAACCGCAACGCTTTTGCATCTCTTTTTACTGGAGATAAGAAAGCATCTGAATGAACTAGTATATGATTATTGGAAGATAAATTCAAGATATTGTCTGCCAATAGCCTATTTATAATAGTAAGATTATCTTGTATTATAGGTAATGTAGTGTGGGTTGGTATTTGTTTAATCTGTACAAGAATTTTTCTTTCACTTACATTATACAAATCGTAATTATTATCTTCAGCTTTAATTTTTTCGTAGTAATTCAATATTTCGTTTTCTAAATCATACCACTTGACAACTTCTAAATTATCAACCCATTTTTCATTAAGGTGCTTAATTATCGGAGCCGGATAGTCTTTGGGACAGAATTCTGACTCATAAAAATCCTTGTATGATGTTTTTCGACCTAAATCAAGGTCAAAGCCGTTACCTAAGATTAGAACTTTATTTGTGATTTTAGCCATAGTATTTGTTTTGCATAATTAAATACAAAACCTATGCCAATTATTTATTTTCAGTCAACAGATTTATATATAAGTTCTTTTGTCACAAATACAGTAATTATATGACAAAATGCCTTGGCACAAGTGTCAAAGCATTTATCGATATTGGAATTATTGTCAATCTAACTTATTTATGTGTCTTGCACCTTGTTTAACAAATCATCATACGAAGCTACTGCATCGTAACGCACAGCACTTGTCGATACGTCATTAAATAGTTTTCTCGCGCAAGCAATCTTTGCTTTCTCAACACCTCTCAATTCCATAGAATCCAAAGAGCCTTTAGTTTCTGCAACAAAGAATATGTGCTTTACTGTTCCCTTATTGAATGCAATAGCCCAATCGGGAGCGTAGTTACCGACAGGAGTTGGAATTTGGAAAGATCGAGGCAGTTTTGCATATACACAAACTTCTGTTGCTCCGTCAAGTGCTTCTGCAAATTTGCGTTCACCATCTGAATCGCTGAACACATAGTCCATAATATGTTTTTGTGCTGAATAAGCCTTGTCTATCTTTTGCGAGTGCTTTTCTTGAGTAAAGATTGTACTATCATATTTCCCCTCAATAAGATTATATGATATATGCTCTACAATTATTGTAGCCTTCTGCTCCTTAATGAGTTTAACTACATTGCGGATAAACTCTTCAGGGTTATTTTGGAACATTACTAACTTCTCACCTCTCAGTTTCTTCAATATCTCTACAACTGTTCTACGTGTCAAAGTTGCACCTTTTGCTATTTCTCCAACAAGGTCGTATTTTACGGTAGAAGTTGAAACGGTAGCGACTTGCTTTGATGTAGAAGTTGTGTTACCGAATGCATCTACACTGTCTTGTTCACCGGTTACTACTACATAGCGAAGTTGATTCACTTCAAGACTTGCATTGATGCTTATAGCAGCCTTTTCGATTAGCTCATTGCTATTGTAATGAACGGTGTAGGCATATTTATGGTTAATCTCTTTCCAAAGTGCCTGGAATTCAGTTTTTGAAAAGTTATCGTTAAGTTTGTTTTCTTTAATGACTGTAGCATTTCCATCCTCAAACATATTGTCAATAGCTACAGATTCATCGTACAATGCACGAATAAGCAAGTGAATACCATCTGCCATCGGAGCCATTTTACGAGACATTGGGGCAAGGTTGCCTCCTGCCAAATCACTTTTGTACAACTCTGTAACTTGCCCTTTGTCATCGATATAATCGTTCTCCCAAAGATATGCACGTATAGAATTTGCCTCATCAGCGGTTATAGCGTGTTTTTCATCACCCACAAATACGAGTTTACCTATAAAATATGCTTCATCTGCCTTTGTTGGACGGTCACGTAATGCTTCTCGCGTTTTGTCCTGCAAGTCCTTAACAAATGAGCTATAGCTTTCATTGGCAATAACGGTTAGCTTATTCAATTCGTGTACGCTCTCGCCCAATGTTTCAAAGTCCATACGATTTCCATTCGCATCAACACATATACGGAGACCGCGACCAACTTCCTGACGTTTGGCAGTTTCTGAATTTGCGTGTCTAAGTGTACATATCTGGAATACATTTGGATTATCCCAGCCTTCACGCAATGCCGAGTGCGAGAAGATGAATCGTGTAGGCTCATCAAAACTCAGCAAGCGTTCTTTGTTTTTTAGGATAAGGTCGTATGCTGAAATATCGTCTGAAGTATCCTTTCCGCGCTTTACCTCACTGTTTATTGAGCGTCCTTTCTTGTCTATTGAGAAATAACCATTATGTATCTCGCTTACATCGAATCTGCGCAAATACTGCTGATATGCAGAATCGAACAGCGAAAGGTTCTCATTAAGGATGTTGGTGTATTCCTCTTCGAATATCTTCCAGAAGACACCTTTCTCAACCTCACCGTCCTCACCATAGCTCTTGTATTTAGCGACTTCATCAATAAAGAATAGGGATAGCGTTTTTATGCCACGTGCAAACAGTTCACGTTCCTTTTCAAAGTGCGAAACAATCGTCTCGCGAATCTGTACACGTTGCATCGCCAGCTCATTGGTATCACCAAAGACCTCGCCTTTTCGCAAAGTTATACCGTTTAGGAATGTTACAGCGTCGGTATATGGATTTATTTCTGTTATTTCAAACCCATCATACTGAGCAAGCCCGCTTGCACTTTGCAATTTATCACCCTTTCCGAACTTCATTGACTTGCGCCGTATTCCCGTAGCAGTGTTTACCTCAAGATCAATTTTAGCCATTGGCGGCTCGGTCTTGGATAGTATGATGCTATCAATGTAGAGATAACTCGATGCGCCTTTCAAGTTCTTGACCTCAAAGCCCTTTACCTGAATTTTCTTCACAAGTTTATGGTTATATGCATCGAGTGCATCAAGTGCATATATAGTGTTGTGTTTGGTCTTATGGGTTGCCGAGTAGTTGAGTATGAACAAAGGATTAAAATGTTTGAGTGCAGTTTGTGTTGCCTCACCTTCCATTTTTTGTGGCTCGTCCATTATTATAATCGGACGGTTTGCTGCAATAACATCAATTGGACGGCGACTGGCAAAATCATCACGCTTTGAGTAGATAATCCTGCTTTCCTTGCTCTTTCCTCCCTCTTTAAGCGAAGCGGCAAAAGCTTGAGTATTGATAATCATCACATTAATACCGGCATCGCTTGAGAAATCATCAAGACTCTTCAAACGGCTACTGTTATATATAAACCAACGGGCCTTTTTGCCATAATGCTCCATAAAATGGTCTTCAAGCATTCGGAAGCTCTTGCCTACACCCTCACGAATAGCGATGCTTGGAACAACAACGATAAATTTGCTCCAACCATAACGTTTGTTCAGCTCAAACATCGTCTTGATATATACGTAGGTTTTACCCGTACCGGTCTCCATTTCAATATCAAGGCTGCATTTACCAATACTTGGAAGAAGTTTATCTGACAGTTTGATATCTCCTTGTGCCTGTACTTTGCGAATATTATCAAGCAGTTGAGTCTGTGACAATTCTACATTGGCATTGCAATAGGCATCATCATCACCTGCATATTGCAACTTTCCATCACGTTTGCCAAGATCCATACGGTACTTCATTGGTGCATACGACGGTTGCCCTGAAAATACCTCAACAGTACGCTCTACAGCATCAGTCTGATATTGTTGTATTTTGAATTTGAATTTCATAAAAATTCCATTTTTATAGAATATTGGCTGCACTCGGCATAGCAATCAAGTTCGCTCTGCCCTCATTTGCACAATATTTCATAATTCATTTGCTCTTCTCTTTTGCCTCTTTTCCAATCTTCTTTATTGTATCCAAGTAGGCCTGTTCAACCGGTGAAAGAGTGCGTAACTCATATTTGCGATATTCGCTCTCAGCCTTTGAAATTGCTGCGGTATGACTTACCTTGCCTGCACCAGACAACAACTGCTCGCCTGTTGAAGAAAGAATATTGTCGAGCTGCTGTATATAATCGCTCATATACATTGGGCGATGCTTCATTGCCTGAATTTCAGCAAAGTCGAAATATCCCGAAACAAGATTATTCAAAACCTTCAATTCGTCTTCATTTAAATAGTTCTTTGCTATTTTTGCATCGGCAAGCGTTGGGTGCTCCCCTTTAAAGGTGGTCAATCCCATAAAAGGTTGCTCTGCATCAGCACGTTCATAAATAACCTCGGCTGCTGTGTGTCCGTGTGCTGCATAGTGCAGCTTGTTCTGCACAATCTTGAAGAACTCTATTGAAAGTTCGCTACGTGGGTCATAATCCACAGCTGTTGCGTAAAGGTCAAGCACCTGACGATACATTACCTTCTCCGATGAACGGATATCCCTTATACGGTTGAGCAACTCTTTCCAATAGTTACCGCCACCCAACTGCTTCAGGCGTTCATCATCCATTGTAAAGCCCTTTATGATATACTCCTTCAATCGCTCTGTAGCCCATTGACGGAAACGTGTTGCAGTAATTGAACGTACACGGTAGCCAAGCGAAAGAATCATATCGAGGTTGTAATGGTTTACCTCGTATGTTTTACCGTCAGAGGCAGTTGTTCGGAATTTCCGAACAACTGAACTTTCAATCAGTTCTTCATCCTCAAATATATGCTTAATATGCTCACTTACATTTGATTTACTCGTTTGGTACAACTCGCAAAGTTGCTGTTGAGACAGCCACATTGTCTCCTCATTATACACCACATCAAGATGTACCTTGCCATCCTCGCTTTGATAGATTACTATGCTGTTGTTGGAATTATTCATAATATAGCCATTATGCAGTCCGTCTGCCTTTTATTACAATATCTTTCTTACGGTCTCTTTACTATATGCGTTGAATATTTGGTCGAAGTTGTCTGCTACATTGTCTGTTGCTATCGAGCGGTCACACATTACAAAGTAATATGGCTTCTCCTTTGCTATCGCGGTGATTACAGACTCGTTTATATCCTTGTCGAAACAAGCAATCAAATAACCATCTTCAACAACAAACACCTTCTTTCCGTGTATCTCTCTTTCTTCAATCTTGCTCGACAAGGGCAAGTTACATTCGGGTAATACTTGGAATAGCAAGTCTTCGGGAGTACGTTCATCCCATTTGATATTATCAACCAACTCATCGAATCCAAGAGTCTGCTGTATAGGTGTATCCGCTGGAGTGTAATAAACATCTTTCATATTGGATGTATCGAGTTTCAACACACGGAAGCCCGTATCCAATTTTGCTAATCTTAATTCAAGTTGCTCTTTCTCCTTCATCTTAGGAAGAATCTGTTCATTGTAAATCTTCTTTGCAATAGCCTCTTGCTCTTGTTTTGGCAACATCGCAACGGTTGCAGAGGGTTTGGCATTTAATAGTGAATTAATGGTAAATCCGAGTGTTTGTATTTTATCTTGAATATCATCACTTATTTTCTTTCCTGCACGGCGGATACGCTCTTTGCCTATTTCGCAGATATTCTTGTAACCAGCCTTGCGTGCCTCGCTCTTTTCGTCTGTAAGTTCGGGCAACTGCACCATAATAAAGCGGCGATTACCTCCATCCTCGGCATTCAACTGCATTACAGCGTGTGCAGTTGTTGCAGAGCCACTGAAAAAGTCAAGAATCGTAGATATTTTATCTTCAAGACAGATGAGTTTTATAAAGTCTTGTATAACATATTCATCTTTGGGGAAATCAAAAACTTTTTTATCCAAAAGTGATGCTAGACGATTAGAGGCACCTCTACCATCTTTGTATATAACACTTGACGTTATTTCATATTCAGTGTCCCTTAAATAGCGTTTTATACATGGAATTGTAGTTTCATCGTTACCAAAATGAAACATCTGATTATTATAAAGTTCCATCAATGTCGCTTCTTTGTATCTCCATCCAAGTCTAGGAACTTTACATTCTTTCATTGTGATAGGGTGTAAAAGAGGTTTATGACATCTAGTCTCTGGAGAATCTGGAGCTGAAGCATCTGCCGGGAAGTAAATACCTCTTTCATCTATGCATTTATAATGCTTATGAGAATATGCTGGAGAATTTTCTGAAAGATTTGACAAAAAAGCTTTGTAATCCTTATTTATCGCTGAAACATTATTACCATATTTACTACGCAATCTCATTTCCTCTGAATATAGAATATCAAGTCCTATTTTCTTTGCTTTCCAATATGATTTTCCCTCTGTGATTAGTTGTAATATTCTCGAAAGCGATTTACAATAAATTAAGCAATACTCATGGTTTACTGCTATTGTTTTACCAGCAGATTTTCTACCTTGTTCCCAAATCATCTGTGCAACAAAGTTACTTTCTCCAAACAACTCGTCGCATATTTTTCTTAAATTCTCGACCTCATGATCATCAATAGAAATAAATATGGCACCATCATCCGAAAGTAGATCTTTGGCAACCTTCAAACGAGGATAAATCATATTGAGCCAATCGGTATGGAAACGGCCATTGCTTTCGGTATTCTGCACCATAGGGTCTGCCATACGGTTGCCCTCCTCGTCAAACAGACCGCTTTGTGCATTAAACTCATCAGCACTTTTTGCAAAATCGTCGTTATATACGAAGTCGTTGCCTGTGTTGTATGGTGGGTCGATATAAATCATCTTCACCTTACCCAAGTAATTCTCACGGAGCAACTTCAGCACCTCCAAGTTATCGCCCTCAATATAGAGGTTCTCGGTGTTATCGAAATCAACACTCTCCTCACGGCAAGGACGCAGCGTCTTGTTCGTAGGCGAGTTAGCCAAACGGTTAGCATTACGCTTATCTGGCCAAGTGAATTGGTAACGCTCCTCGGCACCCTCGACAACCTCGCACGCCAACTCCTGACGCAACTTATCGATGTCGATGGCACGCACAGTTTTGCCTTCATCATTTTTAACCTCAGTAAGGCAATTGGGGAACATCTGTCCCAATATTTCTATATTTCGTTCTGCCATATCAGCAGTTTGCATTTTCAGTTTTTCCATAACTCCGTTTCCTTTATTTTATTAGCTAAACAACTGGATGATATTGGTTTTCTTGTTTGCAAAAAAATTGGGAAAGGTTGCATATATGATGACAAATCCAACCTTTTTTTATCTGATTTTAAGTTATTTCGCCTTATGAATTTCAAATAATTCTTAATTTCATTTCTAAATATACAACTTTTGTAAGAAAAATAATCATTATATAAAATTAGAGTATCAATATCAATCACAATCAAATCATTTATGGTTTCTGAGTTTAAAGCTTTAGCTTTTAATTCTTTTCTGAAAAAGATGTTTAAAATATAAGGTATTCCATATGTTAAATAGTTAGAGTTCCCAAGAACTAAAATTGGATATATATTTTTAAGCTCATCTATCTTTTTATCCCAAACAAAATCTTTATGTATAATACGTGATATATTATTTACAAGTTGTTTTATTGCTCCATTGCGACCATTATTTTTTTCGACAAACTGTTCATATAGATATTCGTAAAGTTCATTATTATTTGGTGAGGACTTTATATCAGCTTTAAAACTATAGTCTTTTAATTCTATCAAATAAATTTCTCTCCAATTTCTAACGTAATAATCAGGAGCACCTTCTTTTAATATTTTATTACAATCATATCCAGACAAATGAATTGGACTATTTGGTTCAACACATTTTCTTATGAGTGGAAACAATAGTTTTGATTCTGAAAAATCCGAAATCAGGTTTTTAACCTTGCTATATTCTGTATCTGATATCCTGGATACATCAAAAATCAAACTATTATAGAACTTATCAATCAAAAACGAGAAACATATTGTTACAAATTCCTTTTCTGAAATTCTCAATAAAGGTCTATCCCTAAAACATTTATAATCGTCATTGTCTTCAATACATACTAATTCATTTATAGAAATGGAAAAATCAAAAAATATCTTTGGAACAGAAGATATATCATCAAATTTAAAAAGGCAATACCTATCTTTATACTCTAAATTTTCACAAAAGAGTTTAGCAATACTTGCAAAATAAGTCTTTGCATCATTACAATGATATTTAGAAAGAAATTTTGAAATGCATTCATTTAAGATTGGATAATTTTTGCAATAGTCAATGAAGAGACTTGCTTTATACAAATGTATTAATGGTGTAGTTGCAAGATTAAAATTAGTAAAATCGTTATATTCAACCATTGTTGAAGCAACCATCGCTAAGACCTCATCTATATTTTGTTTTTGGGAGAAAGTATCTTCACATTTAGTTATACGGTTATTAATTAAAAGAATTATTGCAAAAACACTGTTACTTTTAATATTTGCACCATCATCTATTGATTCAAAATCCCAAGGGATTTCATCATTAGGGATTGAAAGTATATACTTAAGTAGTTCTAGTCCTGTCTGTGCACTAACTATATGATAAGCATGTAATGGTATATGACTAAAGGCTAATTCTTTATTTAGTACTTCAATAATTGTTTTTCCATTATCTTGAGGATAGACACGTTTGCAAAAGTTCTCATATCCAATAGACAATTCTCTTTTATAAATAATTTCAAGTGCAAAATAAATTAGTTCAAGTCTTTCGAACCTATATACAAGATTCGACAAGTTAGGTGTGTTTTTAAATCCGAGATCCTTGAATTTTAAAATTACACTTGGTTCCAATATTCCACTCTTTTTTTCATTATACGAAATTCAATCTACATATCAATAATTATTTTGTACCTAAAATAATTGATAACGAGTATTTTACACGACTAAAAGTTTGGTTCTCTATTTTACTTTCAACATTACCACCCAGGTTTACTATTGATACAACCTTTAACCCCGCACTACCATTAGTCCCTTCCGATTCTGTTGTCGTAATTGCTACATCGAAGTCTACTTTAGTTATTGGAAAAGATTTACCGTACCCATTATCATTATACGTATGAATTTGTGCATTATGCTCGCTAATTGCAGAATTTGCTTCTTTAGCACCTTCTACAATCTGTATTAGTGTTTGTTTGGTAAATTCTTTTAAATCCATATTATTGTATATTTTTCTTCAATTCTTTAAGTTTCTCGAATAGTTCCAACTTCTTGCGAGGTTGTTTCTCGGTGCGTGCTTTCTTCTCTAATAGTTCAATCTGTTTCATCAGTTTGGCACGTTCATCATCTATGACAATCTGCTCTGTAAGGGTGTTACCCTCTTGCACGGTGATTGAGCCAATGGTGGCAACGATGTTTTCCCAAACGGCATCGAGGTCAAGGCCTGTAAGTGGAACATTGAGCGTATTGCGCTGTTGCCACTCACTGCATATTAGTTTGGTATGGTGGATTGCGAATTGTGCCTTTTCTTCAAAGTGTAGCACAAAGAGGATTTTTCGGGGTATGAACTTTGCCAACAGTTCAATGTTCTTCGGGGCGTATTCGCGACGCTTCAACGAAACCTCTATCACATAGAAGTCGGCAATTTCTTTCCCGGCCTTTATTGTGGGTATGGTGCTTTCGGCAACAACATGGGTGATAAACATACGGCTTATGTCGGCATCGAAACTATCTCGTTGCGATGCTGTCAAGTCGAACTTCTCAAAGACTTTTGTCTTATGAAGTGGCTTGTTTATTTCGGTTCGTTGCGGTAGGCCGTACATTGGTTATTGTATTTTTGTCGGTTGGTTTTCCTTGACTGTTACGTTCAAGTTAATTGGCTGTTTCTCCGGGGTGTCGGTAACTTTTACGTTGAGGGTGTCGGGGAGTATATCGGGAAACTTATCTATTGAAATAGACTTTTGTTCTTTGATAGCAGACTCAAGATAAAGCAACTGTTCGTTATTTAATGACGTATCTTTTCTCATAGATTCAACACCTACCCAAGTTGCCAATATTATAGCTAATATGCTTATGATTGTAGCACAAATATGCCTACGTTGCTCAACTGTTTTATAAAACCATTTTTTATAATCCACCAAAGATTGTAAAGGATAAATAATGCTATCCATATACTTTTCTATGGTATCAACAATTTCGCCATAATACGTAAATCTTTCGTCGCCCTCAACCCCTACGGGTACATATACTCCATTACCTTGAATACGCAACAAACCGATGTTCGGATCGTTTTTTATTTTATTCTTATCATAATGATAGCGTGGATATTCATATTCAGCAAGATTTGTATCTGCTATAAGAATAAAACCTTTCTTCTTTAGTTCTTCAAATAACCCGATAATGTCAATAATCTTATAAAAAACATCTTTTCCTTCTTGGGAACTACTATGTAAAAAAGTTGTTATATAAGATTTCATTTCTTTCTTTTCCCAACATATATAATCATATGTTACGAAATTCCGTAATATATAAGCAAACTGCATTTGGTCATATCTGTTATTCTTTCGAGCATTAACCAAATGTTTAATTATTTTCCTTTCGTTCTTTGATAGTCTTCTCATTACTGCATTACTTTATTACCAAAAAACAAATCAATTCAAAATCATCAAGGCCTTGTATCTCTTCGGTGAAGAGTGTGCCTTGTGTGCCACTCAAAAAGCTGTCGATGTCGCTCTCTTCCTTTACGTTGATAATTGAGGATATTGCCTCGCCAAGCAGTGTGGAATAGTGCTTCATATTCCGTCCGTCGCGTGTTATGCGGTTGAACTCACGGCATAGTTCTGTATGCGGTGTGCTGTGTGGCTTGCAGAGCTGGCGCATACGGTCGAGCATATCTTTCGGGGCAAGGTGGTTGATTATTACCTCGCCGTCGTCCGAGATATACACCATATAGAATGGGTGCAGTTGGTTCTTGTGGTCGATGTTCACTCCGTCGGAACGGTTCTTGAGTATATAGATTACTCCGGGCGGTGTGTTCTCTGTCGAGGGCACAACGGCGTGGAGTCCAAACGGGGTGTGTTCTACATCGCGGTTGGTACGCATATACTCCAAGAGGTCGAGACGGAATTCATTCAAGCCTAAATCCATTATGCTGACACCGCTGTTCATCTCTTCCAAATCTACCACCTCTTCCTGCAAGCGTTTGAGTTGTGAACGGCGATATTCAAGGTCGCCTTTCTCTTCGTCCGACAGCAGGTTGTCATCGCCTGTCGAGGTCATAACAGATACTTTCATTCGTGCCTCTACACGCTCTTTTAGGTTGATATAATCGTCGAGTGTCATATCCGGCCAATAGTTCACGAGCTGTATAACATCGTTCTTTGAGCCGATACGGTCAATTCGCCCGAAACGCTGGATAATACGCACCGGGTTCCAATGAATATCGTAGTTTATGAGGTAGTCGCAATCCTGCAAGTTCTGTCCTTCGGAAATACAGTCTGTGCCTATAAGCACATCTATCTCCTCGCTTATGTTGGGGAGCAGTGTTGCCTTGTCCTTTGACTGCGGCGAGAAGAGTGTAAGCACGGTATTAAAATCGAGCTTCTGACGGAGCTTTAAGGTGCTTCGTGCCTCTACATCGCCTGTTATAAGTGCAACATTAAGCCCTGTGCGCTGTTTGATACGCTCGGCAAGATTCTCGTAAAGATAGACGGCTGTATCGGAGAAGGCGGTAAAGATTATTACCTTTTTGTTATTTCCGTTTATAGGGTTAGCGAACTTGTTTCGCATGTCCTCTATGAGCTGTTGCAGTTTGCAGTCGTGTTCAGGGGTGATGTCTTTAAGCATCATTATGAGCAACTGCAATGTTTCGAGGTCTTGTGCAAGGTAGTGTTTCCACTTTACAAAGTCTAAATCGTCCAAAAGGATTTGCGACTTCTTACCGCCAATAAAAATGTCGTTCTCTCTGTCGTCCATTTCCAAGCCCTCGGTAAAGTCGTAATCATCAACGGCTGCTCCTGCGCGGTTGCCTGTCCTCTCGGCAAACTCTATCTTATCTACCACGCCTTTGATAAGTGCCTCTATGCGCGATAGTGTCAAACGGAAGGAGTTTACGGAACTCTCCAAACGTTTGAGCATATTTATTCCCATAAGGCGACGAATACCTTTTTCGCGTCCTGACATTCCTTTGCCGGCAAAGTTGCGTCCTTCGCTGTCGGTGGATATATACTTATCCCTTGCACTCGGCAAGAGAAAATCAGAGGGGGTATATATTGCAAGATTGAGATTGTTTATAAGCGTGTAAATCTCGTTATATGTGATAGCAGAATCAAGGTCGGTAAGGTGTGGGCGACGCGATATTGGTTTTAACCTCTTGGGAAACTTGCCAATATCGGTTGTGTCATAATACTGCTCGATGTGCCTACGACTGCGTGCAATGGTAACGGAGTCGAGGACTTCAAAGAAATCGAAGTCGAGTTCTTGGAGCAGCTTTGCTGTGGTACGCTCTTCTGCCGGTATTCGTGTCCAGCGGTTATACGCTGCCTGTGCCTGACGGAATATATCGTCAATGCTACGCGATGTGTTCAGCAGGGAGTCGATATTTGCGCTGTCGCCCTCGTATGCAAGTTGCAGTTGGTTTTTAAGGTCGTTGAAGCGGTTGTTTACGGGAGTAGCCGAAAGCATAAGTACTTTGGTCTTTACGCCTTTGCATATAACCTTGTTGAGCAAACGCGAATAACGATTCTCGCGCTGGTTGCCCTCTTCGTCGGTTGTAGTCTTGCCACCGTTGCGGAAATTGTGGCTCTCGTCGATAACGACAAGGTCATAGTTTCCCCAATTTATCTTGTCAAGGTCGTACCCGTTGGAAACACCGTGTTCACGCGATAGGTCGGTGTGGAAAAGAACATCGTAACGCAAGCGGTCTTTTGCCAATGGGTTGTTTATGTAGTTGCTTCGGTATGTAGTCCAGTTGTCATAGAGTTTCTTGGGGCAAAGTACAAGCACGTTGCGGTTACGGCTCTCATAATACTTCACTACAGAAAGTGCGGTAAAGGTCTTTCCCAGACCTACGCTGTCGGCAAGAATACAGCCGTTGTACTTCTCCAATTTGTTGATTATGGCAAGTGAGGCATCGCGCTGGAAATTGTATAGTTTGTTCCATATAACGCTGTCCTTGAAGCCTGTTGCCTCGTTAGGCAGTACATCTTCGGAAATATCTTCCAAAAACTCGTGGAATATATTGTAGAGTGCCACGAAATAGAGGAAATCGGGGGCGTTCTCCTTGTATGCGTTGGTGATGTTCTCTATTACCTCGTCGGTAACGACCTGTAATTTGCCGGTGTCGTGCCATAACTGCTCAAAGAGGGTGAGATATTGCTGTGAATATGGCGCGTCGAGCTTGTTTATCATCGTGTAGGCATTGTCGCCTCGCTCACAGCCAAGTTCTACTGTTGTAAAGCCGTTCAACGGCATATAGGACTTGTCATCGACATTGGCAAAGCCCATCATATTCTCGCCTGTTCTGTTGGACTTGAAGCAGGCTTTCTTCTTTATCCACTCGGCGCACTCTTTGGCAACGGCACGCTGGGTAAGTTCATTGCGAAGCTTCACTTCAAACTCGGAGCCGTAAAGATTGCGTTCACGGTTCAATCGAGGAATATAGAACTCACGCTTCTGCTTGCTTGCCTTTTCGGTGGTAAAGGTGGGAGAGGTAAACACAAAACGTAACTCTTCAATATCTTTGAGCTGTTCTTTCAATTCCTGAAAAGCATAGATAGAGAAGCAGGAAGCTGCGATAGAGAGTTTACTGCCCTCGCGCAACTCTACAACTAAATCTTCTTTTAGTGTTTTGTGTATATTGTCGATTATCTCCATATTACCACTTTTGCAAAACTACATTAATGCAAAAATAACTAAAAATCAATATACTCCCATGCCAAATATCAATTTTATTAAAAGCAGATTGATTGTCTCTGTATAACATTCTGCCATTCGTGGCAATCTTAAAATCTATTTCCGTGTATATATCGCAATTCCCAGGCGAGGGGGTAAATAAAAAGAGAGAACTGAATTAATCGGTTCTCTCTTATGTTTTTGGAATAGTGGTTGAATGTTGAATTTGAAAGCGATGGAGCGTGGAACTCCTTTTCTGTTTTTTTATCTTTTTAACACCTTGTGTGGAACAATTCTTCTATGCGGGGTGTTTCATTATTGCAAGTCACCTTAAGCGGTATGCGGGTATGTGAATAGCTGTATGCAGCTTGTTGTTAAGACGCAACAGGTGAATGTT
>JAFWZH010000266.1 GCA_017522515.1 Clostridia bacterium | reverse complement strand
GTATGATGCGTTTCGTTACTTCCCTGACCCGCTCGGTATCGTTTCTGCGGAAATATTCGACAAATTGGAATTTGTCTGTTTGTTATTCTAATTCAATTTTTGTTCCAAGCAACCGTTTTTTCTTTCGAACACTGTACTGCAAAGTATATGTCGCAATCCCATTAACAATTGCATCGTGAATTTCCATTATTTCTTTTGAAATATCTCTTTCGTTCGCATACCAGCCCAAAAAAGTTGTTGGCTCTTCACCAAAAAATCCGTTTCCTTCACTTTTACCAAAAAGTGCATACTGTGGCGATGATTTTACGCCGGACATTTTTTGAGAAGACACAACCTTATGACAAGTAGCAATTACACGTTCAATTGGCGATGTTATCGTGATTGTTCCTGTTACATTTTGCTTTTGGGTATTGGACTCTTGCGTGCCCTCCGTTGCCAACAGACTGTCCAGGGAAATATTTAATTTGCTTGAAAGCAACAGCAGCTTTTCTACTTCTGGGTATCCAATTCCTTGTTCCCATTTTGATACTGCTTGACGACTTACATCTAGAATCTCAGCCAACTTCTCTTGCGACAACTGCTTATCTTTTCTTAATTGTTTCAAATTTTCTGCAAAACTCATATAGTTTACCTCCTTTACACAACTAATTATAGATATACGCATCGAGAAATCTACCAATCTATATTTGCACTTAAGCAACTTAAAGTTGCAAAACAATACAATTGCAGAAGTTCTCTACAAACCTGCTAATAAAAAGCAAGTACTTTTTTCAAATTTTTTTCTCCTAAAAAAGAGTATAACAAATAAACCAGCATTTTTCATCTGGTTTGCCAAAAGTCTTTTTGCATCTATTTATTGATACACTTCCATTACTCTTGCATAATAAATTCTCAAAAACTTATTGAATCCTGCAATCTTTGCGACTTTACATGCTTTTCCTTCATTCTGTTTCTTTTTAATAAAATCATATACAGGATCTCCATGTTTTTTCTGCATAACTAAGCAAGTCATTGTTTCGAATCCTACTTTTCGAAGTGTAGATGATCCTCTTTTTGATATATGCCTATCTGTTCCTGTAAACTTTCCAGATTGATACGGTGGAGCATCTATACCTGCATACGCTATAAGTGACTTCGCATTATGAAATCGTCGTACATCTCCAATTTCACCAATTAATCTTGCTGCTAAAACATCGCCTACGCCACCCATATCATGCACCACTTGATATTCAGGTAACATCTTGGCTATTTCGCTCATTCGTGTTAAAATCTTCGTGAGAGTGTCATCCACTTCTCGAACTATTTTTACCGATTCCTGTACTAACATTTTGGTCGATGGGGTACTGGATGGTAAAGTTGGGATACCTTCTTTTGCCAGAGCATATATCTGTTTAGCTTTGCTCTCATCCTGACGGTATCCTTTCTTTTTTGCCCATTTTGAATAACTCTCTAAAAATTGTTTTTCACTTTTCTTTGTAATGTTATCAAAATGCCAGTAGTCATAAGCAAAATCGGCTAATTTATCCTTTCCTGTGTACTTATTCCAATCACATAACAAAGTCTTTATACCAGGCATTGTCTGATCCAGCATATTTGCTAATGCCAATACATTCTCAACTCTAAACTTCATGTATTGACGATACTGGCGTCCTAATAACCTCAGTTCTAAGTAGTGTTCCTCACTCCCCTTAAAATCTGAAAGAT
>JAFWZH010000032.1 GCA_017522515.1 Clostridia bacterium | reverse complement strand
AGAAGAAACAACATATACGTACAATACTAACTGCAAGTTAAGCCGGATTCTCATGAAGACGACTGACGGAGTAGTTACAAAGTATGTATACGGCAAGGGTTTGATAGGCGAAGAAGTAAATAATACTTTCAAAACTTATCACTTCGACTTTAGAGGAAGTACAATTGCCATTACAGATGCAAGCGGAGCTATTACTGATACTTTTGCATATGATACTTATGGCAAATGTATAAGCAGAACCGGTACAAGTGATGTAATCTTTGGTTACAACGGCAGAGATGGTGTTATTACTGACAGTAACGGACTTATATATATGAGAGCGAGATACTACTCGCCCGAAATGAAGAGGTTTATTAACGCAGACATTGTCGCAGGTTCTATTGCTAACGCAGTAACACTTAACCGCTTTGCGTACGCAAACGGAAACCCGGTTTCTTTTGTTGACCCGTTTGGGCTGAGTATCAAAGATGCTGCAGAATTAGTTTTAGATAGAACAGTATGTGGAATACGTTCTGCACAAGAAATTGCGTCGGCTATATATGACAATTTCGATGGTGCTAAAAAAGCATTAAAAGAAGGATATTTTGTACATTTTTTTATTAATGAATTTAAGAGTCAGACTCGTGAAGGAAAGCTTGATGATTCTATTGATCTCTTTTTTGGTGCTACGAAAGATCAAGATGGTATTTATCATATTGATCAAAGTTATTGGCAGAGTATACATTTGGTGTAGGGTTAACGGGATATACTGTTGGTAATGAAAAATTTTCTTTTACATATGATGGAAAAGAATATATTATTTGGATGTGGAAAGGGGATTATATAAACTTGGGTGCGGGAGCAGAGGTAGGAATATATAAGGAGAGTATAGTCCCGGAACATTATTTAACTAGTAACGAAAATTCTATGCCAATGTCTTTGAAATTACAACAAATAGACACAGGAAAAGTTTTGTTTGACTATCATCCTACGGAAAAGCAGTGGTGGATAAATGGATTTGATCCCTCAACTCAAAGAGTTTTGAAGAAAAATTTACAGCTTACTGTAACCATTGATTTTTCTAAAAATCAAGACTTGTTTTATGCATTTAAACAAGCTGATGATTCAAAAGATTGGATTTTTAATGGAATGCAGGCAATGTATATTTGGAGAAAATAATTATCTTTATTAAAGGAGATTCAATTATGCTAAAAAGGATTTTTGTTACAATATTGGTTTTTACTGTTTCAATCGGACTTTGTGGGTGTCTTAATAAAATTGTATACATTTTTGATCCGATTGACGAAGAAGATGCTGCGGCGCAGATGGAAAAGCTTTTTGTGGATTTATTGGATGCAGTAAACGAGAATCAAACTGAGGTGTTTGACACTTATTTTGCTAATCATGTTTTAACATTACATGACTTTGAAAAAGGTAGAAATTATCTTTTTGAAACATATAAAGGAGAGTTAATTGATATCGAACATTCAGTCGGGCCGTCTGGAGAAAGTATTGAGCCTGGGGAACATTATTGGTATCAGTCTGTATATTTCGATATAATTACAAGTGAAAATGAATATATGGCGTGTGTGGAGTTTTATACAAAATATAAGTCTGAAAATCCGGAAGAACCATATAAAATCAGAAAAATTAAATTAGTGGAAAAACAAAATTTTGAAAACAGCGGAAAATATACAGATTGTGGTTTGCGATATGGTATTTATTATCCCGGTTGGGTAAATGGATTAGTATAAGTGGAATTTTAAGTACGAAGTTATTATCAAACCAAACATTTCTAACCATAATAATTTAAAACTTTCAAAAAATCTTTTTTAACCCTGACATTTTTTGTCAGGGTTAATTTATATACTTATGCTGCAGCTGCAAAATATATAAATAAAAAAGGAGATTTAAAATTATGGCATGTAGAAATGCTTACAAAACAATTATTGAAGAAACTGATAAAATTCAGACTTCTGTTACAGAACCCGTAGTGGCTAAGTCCGTGAATAGACTTCTTTTTGGTGTTGATTCTAAAATTCAAGCTAATGACTTATTGCAGAACAACATTGAAGAGTTTGAGTGGATCGTTCGCAATAAAATCTATCCCAATTTTTATGGTAGATATCTTACAGGTGAGAACTGTCTTACTAAAGATGAGATTAAATTCTTGCACAGCAACGGTTGTAAGATTGCAGCGATTTATGTAGAAGAAGGAGAAAAGAAAACTGAGGAGCAGGGCATAATGCTTGCAAAAAAGATTGATATCAGAGCCCTTGAACTTGGCATTTCGGAAGGAACAGCGATTTTTCTTGAAATTCGTGAAGACGAGGTTGTGACTCGTGATTTCATGAAAGGCTTTGCAAAAGCTCTTATGGCAGAAGGTTATACTCCGGGATTTAAAGCTAATACTGACGCTAAATTTGGATTTGACCGAGAGTTTAGCAGAGGTATGCAAACAGATAAAGATGTTTTTAAGATGTGCCTTGTTTGGGCAGTTGAACCAACTGCAGAAGAATATAATGGTATGACAACATCTCATCTTATTCATCCTGATAATTGGATTCCATTTCAAAAAGTGAGGATTGAATATGTGTAACATTTTTGATGTGGCAGATGCTGCTGATGTGATTGTCAATGGATATGCATTTACAAAAGCAGGAGATAATGTAAAGGTGCTTAATTTAAATAAAACAGAAAAAGCAGCATATTTAAATCAGGCAGGTGAAGTGCTTGAAACCAGCATGGAGGAATAATAAATGCCTAAATATTTTGAATATAAAGTGTGTGGGTATTACTTATATTATACCTCGCACTGTATCATTGAGGCTATGCATGTACATGCAAGTGATCGCAAAAAAGTGATAACGGATTTTATGGAGAATAAGATTTAAGATATGGACGGTAACTGTATAGATTCAATAGAATTGCAGTTGTAGTCAATTTAGATGCCACGCGAAAGAAGGGGCTGTAAATTACTTCATAAGGCTAACAAGCGCGGAAAAAGTGGAAGCAAATGGAAAAAGGCGTATCAAGCAGTTAAACGTGATCGCAGAAATTCATTAAAAAAGACAGGGAGCGCAGCCCTCGGTTGATACCGAAGGTTACGCTCCCATCTTGTTATGCAGGGAGGACAGCGTTCCTTGCCTGCAAATAAATATCAATGTCATTGTTGATGTACTGATACCCCGTGGTATGCAGCACGTCAAAAAAATCTTGGATATACTCAAACACACCGTATTTCTCGAAAAGCTCACATACCTGCTTACCGGTTAATGCCTTGTGTGTCTTGTAGCTTTCTATACAGAAAACGATAAACTGTGCTTCACGGCTCATTATCAACCCTCCTTACACATCAGGGTAGCGGATTGTTCCGCTTTCCCATTCCTGCTCCAACAGAGAGTAAAGCATAGGGGTACTGTACTGCCAGAGTTTGGTATCTTCCTGTTCCAATGCCGCATAGACCTTGGAGGTATACAGAAGCTTGATAGCCTCCTTTTCGGAGATATTCTTTTTTTGGGCGATCATCTTTGCGAAATCCGCACTGATCACGGGGAGCATAGCGTTAAACTGTTCCTGACCCATATTGCTTTACCTCCTTTACTTCCTTATATTCAATGAACTTGCAGTAGGACAGCATTTTGTCGGTATGGAAGGTCCACTGATTCTGCAGCACTTCCGTTTTCAGACGCTTTACCGTTTCCTCTGCGTTCAAAATGCCGGTCTCGAAGAAGCGTATGGATTGATACAGTATCATACGAACTCCTCCAATATCTTTTGAATTGCTTTTTGCTCCTGCTTTAATGCGGACAGCATTTCCGTATAATGCTTGCGTTGCTCCAGCTTGCAGCGAATATCAGCCACGGTATCCGGGTCTTTGCCGATGTACTTATCCTGAACCTTCCCATCATCACGGTATTTCAGATAGTAGTATTCATTCTTGCGACAGATCAGCGAGCCACGAGGAAGCTCGGCAAGCAGGGCCTCATATTGGCGGATCATATTTTCGTTGCGCTCCGCCTCGTTTTGAACAACACTTTTTATCAGCATTTTCATCACCGATTATATTATACCACACATATATAGATTTTATCAATAGTTTGTGTGATATAAATGATTGAGTGCATATGGGTAAGAGATGATAATAAAATAGAAGTGGTTTTTGCAGGAGGGTACACTGTGGAAGAAAGAATTGCGGATTAAATGGTTTATTTGAGGAATATTGTATAACAGCATTAGTTGGAATGTAAAATGATCATTTTACTGTTATTGGGTTCGTATTTGAAGAAAAAATCTCTATTTTGAGCATAAATGTTGACAAATAGTGCATAATATACTATATTGAGAGTGTAATAAATATAGTATTGGAGGAAATATCATGGCGACTGCAAGAATTAATTTGACAGTTGATGAAAATGCAAAAGAAGAAGCTTTGAAATTATT
>JAFWZH010000265.1 GCA_017522515.1 Clostridia bacterium | reverse complement strand
TCTTCAAATATATGCCTTTTTGCTATTGCCAAATCTCACCACTCGCAGTACCTTTGTACAGCTTCAGGCTATCGCTCAAATCAAGGCTTTACCTTGATTTGAGTTCGATTTGACAATTCTGAATCTTTTTTTTCTATTCCCTCAAAAGACCTGCTAAATAAAGTCAAGAGAAAATTTAAAATTTTTTCAACTTAAATAATAGTATAACAAATAAACCGGCATTGAAAAGTGTCGGTCTAATTTTTTAAAAAAAATTCGTTTATGAGTTCAAGTAAAATTCATTAACTCGTGCATAATAGATTCTCAAAAATTTGTTTAATGCTGCAATTTTAGCAACTTTTAATGGTTTCCCTTCGCTTTCTTTTTTAATTAAATACTGATAGACTGCGTTATCGTTTTGGGGTTGTACTACCTTTAGAGCTTGCATGATTTCATATCCTGTTTTTCTAAGTGATGCAGAACCTCTCTTGGTAATTTTACGGTTACTTGCCCGAAAATCTCCCGATTCGTATGGAGGTGTATCAATTCCTGCATATGCAATTAAAGCTGATGCACTATGAAATCTTCTGACATCTCCAATTTCTGCAATAATACGTGGTGCAAGCACATCGCCCACACCAGGCATTTCTCTGATAACAGAAAATTCAGGTAAGGACTTGGCAAGCTCTGTCATTTGTGCTAAAATAGTTGCGAGGGTTGTTTCAACAGTGCTGACAGCCTTTGCTGCTTCTAATACTAACATTTTGGTGGATGCAGAATTAGATGGCAGCGTAGGGATACATTCCAACGCATTCGCGTGTAAGCTTCTTGCTTTTGTTTCGTTGGGATGATATCCCTTTTTCTTTGCCCATTTTATGTATTCAGAAACAAATCTGGCTTCACTCATGCTTGTAATAACATCACAATGCCAAAACTTTTCTACAAAATCACATAACTTGTTTTTTCCTGTTGTTCTGATGTGTCCTTTTAACAGTGGCTTGATTCCCGGAAATGTCCTATCTAATATATCCGTCAAATTAACCTTTGCATTAGCAAGAACCTTTACGTAATGAAGATACTGGCGGCTTAAAATTCGTAATTCGGAATAAATTTCATCCTCGGCTAAATAATTAACAAGATGTCTGTAATTATCAAGAACATATGATGCTAATTTCAATGAGTCAGCCTTATCGGTTTTTACCTTCCTAATATCCATTGATGCATATTTCTTAATAATTAACGGATTAACAACACTTACAAATATATCATTTTCTTGCAAATAAGAAACCACTGGAAAATGATACACACTGGTGGATTCAACTACACAATACACTTTGTCTGGAAGTTCCTTAATAATTTTGCACAGCGAAAAAAGTGCCGACTCTGTATTTGCAATTTCAAAAGGAGCTTTGATGATTTCACCATCATCAGATAAAATTGCAACCATACTTTTGGCTTTTGCCACATCAATTCCTACACCAATCATAATAATACCTCCCAAATGATGTTAAAATGGTTTCCATTCGCACTTATTACAATTCATCCTGGTTAGTTACACGGGAGCTAAAAGTCCCAACCTGCTTAATCGAATTTACATAATAAGAGAATGGCTGACAGTCTTTAGTGCGGATGCGAAATCCAAGGGTCTGTACGTCAGACCATTTCATTTCTTATTATAAAAAAATAAGTGCAAGTAATCAACTACATCAATAGTTAATTTACTTACACTTTTATTGTACCAGGGTCTGTAAAAAAACATCAGTTTTCTTACAGACCCT
>JAFWZH010000264.1 GCA_017522515.1 Clostridia bacterium | reverse complement strand
TCTCAGCTGTTAAGCGATTGATCTCGCTTTGCATATCCAATGCTTGGGCGCTTAAATCTAGCAATTGCTGATATAATTTTAAGTTGTCTGCTTGTTGCACAACTTTGGCAACATCCTTAATACCTTCATAAAGTCCCATAATCACTCGTCTCTTTTTGTGATAGATTGTTTTACTGATTCAGGAAGTTGGTCATACAACCCAGCGATCTCTTTCGGTTCAGATATCATTCGACTAACAATGATATTTAAAAGTCGCATAAGCATTGTCACTGTCCCAACATCATCAACATCGAATGCAATTTGACCAGGATGTACAGCTTTATTACCTACAACTCGAACGACGTCTAATGCCTGCTGTACAGTTGCTGGTAGTCCCTTCTTGACTAACTCGCCGATATTCTTATTTATATCTCTGTCCGTTTCGCCTAATTCATTGCAAAGCCTATCAATCGCAAGACGAAGTAATGCACAAGCAGCTCGTGGCGATTTATTATAAATTAGCCCCGCCTCATTATATAACTGCTTTACCTCTTCGGGCATATCTGTATTTGGCTCTTCTGCAACAATATCTGGATAAATATATGTATCATCATTCCATATTATTTTTCTGCCACAACACTGACATCTATGAATAGTCAATTTGTTCCTAATTCCTAAATCACCACCTTTGTAAGTATACAAATCACTCTTAAAGTAATGGCTTTGACTTTCCATCTGTGATATTGCATTACAATGTGGACATGTGTATGAGTTTGCGGTTCTGGATGGTTGTATGTATTTATCACTCATAATTCATCTATTTTTATTGTCCCATCTTAGCCAAAAGCAAAGACTGTAATTCCGTTAGTTTTAAATTCTCTTTTTTATAAGTAATTACATTTCTTTTCAATACATCAAGTTCACAATACACTTCTTTTTGTATATTTTCAGGTGCAACTATCACAGAAATCTTTTTCATATCTTTATCACTTAAATGCGCTACGGTTGTACCTTCTATGGATGTTTCTAAGTCTTTTATTGGTTGCATTATAGAAAAATAAATCTGATAAGCAGATATGAATTTTTCTTTATGAGGAATAATTCTTACAATTCGTTGATTTTGAAAAGCCAGACCTCCATTCCATATTGCCATATGAAATACACCATCCATCCCAATTAAAATATCACCATCAGAAATTTTATATTTTTCATCAACTTTTTCAGATGTATAAGTATCTGTTTTACATCCTAATATATCTCTAATTCTAATAATTGGTGTTAGCCTTATATCATTGCTGAATAATTCAGAGTCAAAAGGATAGCCATAAATAACATTTGCAATATCAAAAATAGATACCATTCTCCAGCCTTCTGGCAGATTTTCTTTATCAATGCCATCTACAAACATCTTGCGGTAGAGTGTCTGGGCGGTTTCTTCTAACTTGCTAATCATCTGCTCATTTAGGTAAATGCGCTTACTCAAAGTCTCATACTCTGCAATTATCTCCCTCTGTCGCTCAATCGATGGGATAGGCAACATCACATCGCACATCTCCGACCAATCAAAAATCTCACGAGCACTACCGTGTGAATGAAAACGGGCATAGCGATCGAACTCTGAGCGACGGAACCACATCATCAGATATTTAGGTAACAGCTCGTTGGTATCTTTTACCTCAAAAACGGTATAGGCTTGTGATATGATAGCATCATCCTCGTTAGCCAGCAATGCAATAGAGACCTTATCACCATTTCGAGATGTTACAGGACCATAAGCGAATTGCCCTTTGCGAACTATTTTATATGTGGACATATCAGTACCAATAGTATTCGCAATCGAAGGGATGAACTCCTTTGATATGCTCACACCAAGCAATGTCGTAACAGATAAATCTCTATTACGCACATCCACCTCACGGATATAATCTCCTAAACGCTTATAGCTTACCATCTTTATATTTTTTCAACATTCTTTATTTTAGAATACAATGTCGATTTAACAACACTTGCCTCAGGATACGCAACTTTAATTTTGTCTCTTATTAATTTATATTCTGCTTCGTATTTTGCTATCTCAATTTGAGATACTAAACTACTATTAGCCTTATTTGCTGGATAGAATGTAAATCTAGTTATCATTTTAATTGGTACAGGAATAAACAACACATTATCCTTTATATGATTAACTATTTTATCTTGATTTCGAGGAATTATGAAGATTCGATACTCATTTTCATAATTAAATGCCCACCTTTTTAAAGACATAATTCTAACATATTGCTTATCGTCTAAATTGTTGAAGAACTCACTATGGTAAGGGTTGGATGGTTGATATAATCCGTCTATTTCTTTTTTCTTTAAGCGATAATCAACTTTAGAAAAATATACATCACAGTCGTTTTCTTTTGCAAATTTGTCGATAGCTAGCAATAAATCAATGGTTCTAATAGACATACGCAACAGTGGTTCGTTCTCCTTTTTGTAAATTTTCCATGACGCCTCCTCGTTAAGGTTGTCCATTCTGGCACAGAAACAATAAATTTTAGGTTGTTTATATCCATTTAGTGAGGTGTAGTCTGTGTTTAGGTATTTTGTCTCGTATGGATCATACCAACTTTCAGGAGATACAAAACCTAACAAATGAGCCTCATTCTCTAATATATCAAGTACGCGACTCGCAGACATGTATTTATATAGAGTGTTTTTAAAACCTTTACAATTAATAAGTTGCATAGACAATGTATCCTTGAGTTGCTTCTCTGTTATTATAATTTTTTTAGCCATTATTATATTAATATTTGATATGTGTGAAATGTTACCGACTTATAAGGTATAACCTAATCTCTCAAATAATTTTTTCAACTCCTTTTTCAATTCCTCCTCTTGTGCCAAAAGCTCTCGCATCTCGGATTGAAGTTCTCGCATACGGGCATCGAACTCAATACCTTCGTCACGGTTCTTAAACTCGATATACTTACTTGGCACAAGGCTCCAACCCTTACGCTCAATTTCATCGAGCGATGCCGAGTAGCAATATTCAGGTATATTCTTATAGGTCGTTTCGTAGCCTTCACGCTGCCAATTATGAATATTGTGAGCGATATCGGCAATCTGCTCTGGCGAAAACTGAATATACTTCTTCTCGAAAGGTTCGCCCCACTGGCGCAAATCGACAAAGAGCACCTCGTTCTCGCGATAACGACACTTGACCAGCGTGCCATTCTGCTCAACAGTGCGAGCCTTACGATTGCCGGCCAATATCCAAAGCGTAACGCTGATATCTGTTGAGTAGAACATATTGCGAGGCAGGATAATGATAGCCTCCACAAGATGGTTTTGCAGCAACTGACGGCGGATATTGAGTTCGATACCATCACCACTCAATGCTCCATTCGCCAACAAGAAACCTGCAACACCGTTACTCGACAACTTTGACACGATATTGAGAATCCAACCATAGTTTGCATTGCTCGTAGGAGGTACATCATAACCGTACCAGCGTGGGTCGGTTTTTAGTTCATTATCCTCACGCCACGACTTCTGGTTGAATGGAGGGTTTGCCATAATGAAGTCC
>JAFWZH010000263.1 GCA_017522515.1 Clostridia bacterium | reverse complement strand
TTGCCTCATACATTTCCTTTTACAACGAACAACGTCCCGCGTATTCTTTGAACTATTTGACACCTAAACAGTATCGTGAATATTTTTCAAATTCTATGGTGATTAATTAAAAAATGTGTCTACTTTTTGTTGACTAGTGCAGTTGCAAACCTACAGAGAAGTAGAAAGTAGCCTTTTTTGTAGTAGAATTAAAATATGAAAATAACCATTTGAAATTTCAACAATAATAGAAGTTTCAGCCCTCATGCATACATTCTGTGAAGTGGAGGAAAACAAGGCACCAAGCTTTATGACCATAGATAATTTTATGAATAATTCTCTTTTAGATAATACAACATTTATTAGAATGAAGAGAGATTACATGGAAAAATACTAACTTCTGCCGGAATATCCTGTTGCAGATGCAGGCTATGGTAGTTTTAATAATTATCTTTACTGCCAAGAACACGGCATGAAAAAATAAAAAAATCCATACAGGACAGTTAATTTTTATATAAAAGAAATCAGTTAGCGTAAATAACTGTGACCTAAAATATCATTTGTTTTAGTATTAATAAACAAAAAGATTAATTTAACCCCTTTATCATCAGAAAAGCTCCAAGACTCGTATTTCAAATGAATCTTGGAGCTTTTGGCAGCTGTTTTTTTACAGCTTCTTTTTAACTTAATTTACTCTGTGAAAATCAATTATTTTCTGTTCTGCAAGAATGTAGGAACATCAAAATCATCACTTGCACTTGATCTGCGTCTTCTGGAAGAATCAACCTCATCTGCTTGAGCAGCTGATATTGTTGTCTTTGTATCAAGATCCATAGCATCGCCTATATCTTGATTATCAAAGCCTGCAGCAATAACAGTAACTTTCATCTCGTCATTCATATCATCAGACTCCATAGCACCGAAAATAATCTGAGCATCTGCATCAACATCTTCATGTACTTGGTTGTTTACAAGTGTAAGCTCCATCATGTTAATATTGTCACCTGTGTAGTAAACGAGAACTGATTTAGCATTACGAATGCTTGTCTCAAGAAGAGGATTCTCAACAGCCATTTTAAGAGCTTCTTCTGCACGGTTTTTACCTGATGCACGGCCAACACCCAAATGTACGATACCTTTATTTGACATTGTAGTTTTAACGTCAGCAAAGTCAATGTTAACGTCTGCAACATCAGTTACAATATCACAGATACCTTGAACAGAACTGCTGAGTACTTCGTCTACAAGTCTGAATGCATTCTGGAAAGTAACTTTCTCGTCAACAATTTTCATTATATTATCATTAGGAATAATTACGAGTGAGTCAACATTTTCCTCAAGTTTTTCTATACCTTTAAGAGCAGCCATCATTTTTCTTCTGCCTTCAAATGCAAAAGGTTTTGTTACAACAGCTACTGTAAGAATGCCCAAGCTCTTAGCAATCTCCGCAACAACAGGTGCAGCACCGGTTCCTGTACCGCCGCCCATACCTGCTGTAATAAATACCATATCAACGCCGGTAAGGAGATTAGTAATCTCATCACGACTCTCTGTCGCAGCTTTTTCACCAACTTCGGGATTTGCACCTGCACCCAAACCACGTGTAAGCTTTTCTCCCAACTGAATCTTTGTGCCTGCTTTTGATTTTAAAAGAACATGCTTGTCCGTGTTCATCGCTATAAAATCAACACTGGACATACCTGATTCAATCATTCTGTCAACGGCGTTATTACCGCCACCACCGATACCTATTACAATTATCTTAGCGTCCTTGCCTGCTTCGCTGTCATATTCAATACTCAAGATAAGCCCTCCTTAAATAACACTTAAATTTTATCTTCTGTTAAAATACGTTGTTTATATTTGTTTTTAACGGTAGTTAAAGATATTTACTATCCATAATAATATACATCATTAAAGTTTGTTATGCAACACTTTTTTTGAATTTTCATCTAAAAAAGTCAAAAAAGCTCTTTTTACTCCTTAAATCTTGCAACAAAACCTTTAAACTTATCCTTCACACCTGAAATAGCATCAGACACAATCTTTGTTCTGCTTTGTCCGTTTACCTGTTCTGCCGCAAAGCTTCTCTTTTCAATTTTAGAGTCAACTCTTCCAAGAGGCAAAAGTTTTGAAATATACATTACCATTCCTCCCGAATAGGTGTAGCAACTTTTCATTCCCGTAGCTCTTGTAAAATCAACTTTAACGTATTTTGACTCAAAAATTTCTTCACACAAAGTATCAAGACCATTAAAGGAATTCAAACCATCACCACAGAAAATAACTCTGCTTATGCCTGCGGAACTGATATCCTCTCTCTCAAGTTTATCAGCAATTATATTAAGAAGTGCAACAATTCTTGCCTCCATAATTTCTACTATATCCTTAATCTTAACAAGCTCTTGCATACCCTTTTCTATGTTAAATACCGCCACATCAACATTATTTGTTACAAGCTCTGCTGCAGCTATGGCATAGTCACGTTTTATTGTTTCTGCTTCTTCCGGACTGATTTTTAAAACTGCCGCTATGTCATTTGTAATATGGTCTCCACCTACGGGAATACTTGAAGAAAAGAACGGATATGTATTGGAATACACAATAAACTCTGTATTACTGCCGCCCACGTCAATTAAAAGAGTGCTGTTTTCATCCTCATCATAGTCAGGAATAAGTCCCATCATTGCTGCCGACGACGGAACAAACCCGTCTACTTCAAGACCGGCTTCTTTTATGCAAGCTGTGATCTTATCAACTGCATCTGCATTTGCAGTAACAATATCAGCTTCAACTCTTAATGTTTCTGCTTCTAACCCATACGGATCGTTAACCGTCTCTGCTTCATCTATAACATATTTGACAGGTATAACATCTACTAGATTTTCATCCTCATATAACTCTATATCTGAAGTCTTGTCTAACAAATCCGCAATTGTTGAATCAGAAACAGTCCCGTCCTCAACATTGACTACTGCTGTATTTCTTACATACCCTACATATGCACCCTGTATGCTTACATAAGCAGACTTTACAATAATATCTGTCTGCTCCTCGATTTTCTTAAGAACCTTGCGTATAGATGTCACAAGCTCTGCAGGATCTTCTATCTGATATTTTTTTATTCCCCTGCACGGAACGGCTGTTTTTGCAATTATATGCGTACTTCCGGAATCAGTAACCTTTCCAACTAACATTCTCAAACCGGTTGTTCCGATATCGAGCGCCGCTACATATTTCACCATTTTCTTTACCTGCCTTTTTCTTAAATCACATTATCTTCTCGAAGCACTTTGTCTTCGTTTTTGCTTTTTGTATCTTTACTGTATTTTTTTATTAAAAGCCTTCTGATTGTTGCAAAATTCGCAAAGAGTCTTATGCCAAAAGCGAATATTGCTGCCATATACAACTGAATGCCCATTTTGTCACCTATAAAAGCCAACAACACTGCGAGGAAAACATTACCTAAAAAGCCTGAAATAAATAACCTTAAGTCAAAACGATTCTCCATCGCTGCAACACCGCCGCCCATTACACTATCCAGTGTAGCCAAAATTGCAACAGCAACATATACAGAATACTCTGTCGGAATTTCTCCCGGCAAAAAGATTCCCACGATCAAACCAATTATCAGACCAAGAACAGGAATCATTCCTTACACGCTCCCTTCTCAATTCGGTGTTTCACTATTTGTTGCCTCCGGACTTACTATTGCCTCAGGCTCCGGTGTTTTTTCCGGCTCAGCATTCTCTTTAAAAATCGGATTTCCCCCTGCAGATACATCAAGAACTCCATTCGATTCTCCATCGTACCCACTGTCTACAATTCCCTTTATATAGGAAAGCTTTCTACCTGCATCCTCAGAACCTCCAAACTTCACAGTAAGAGACGGAGAACAATGCATTCTTACGTTATTATAATCCGAAACATCAATAATATCAATATAAGAAAGCATAGAAAGTTGCTTCATTACACTACAAATTTTTATAGCTGTATCAATCGACGTATTCTTACCATCTGCTATTGATGTTCCAATTTTATAATCATTAACATCTATACCCTTAACAAGCGGCATATCAGGCTTATCAGCCTGAGTATAAGCGCCTAACAAGTATCCTTCAGAATCCAAATAAAGATACATACCATCCTTTTCTGTCATCATAACAGGTGTACGTTCCTCAATTTCCACAACCAATTTACCGGGCATATTATATTTGACCTCTATTTTTTTTATAAGAGGATAATCAAAAAGCATACTTTTTTCTTTCTCTGTATATCTCTTTTTTAAAATATTATCTATTTGAGAAAATGTAGTGTTTTTTAATAAAGATATAAAACCATTGGAACCCTTATATTCTTCAAACGCTCCGTAAATCTCCTCAGAAGAATACAATTTAACCTCTGATATTTGTACTTCTGTTATTCCAAATATAGGAGAAAGCAAAATAATAACAAAAAACACAAGCAAGCCCACAATAAGCAAAAGAACTGTTTTTTTGCTTAGGAGCTTGCCGTCTTTAAATATTTTTTTATCTTTTAAACTGAATATTGTATTTTTATCGTTTTGTGTGCCCATGGCAACACTCCCCTATCGCAACTTCGCAATTTATCTTTCGAATATTATTAATACATGCCTTTAGATTATGCCACAACTATTTCTTTTCCGCAAGAGAAATAATTTCATTAATCAATCCCCCAACAATCGGCCCCAAAGCAGTAAAGCAAGCCACTATTACAAGCTGCGGAAATCCCAAAGCAACCGTTTTAAAAACACCTTGAAGCATCGGAACATATATTACAGCCATCATCAAAAGAAGCGAAAAAGCTCCGGCAGAAAGTAACCATAAATTTTCTCTTATCCCGCTTTCCAACAACCCTTTTGTTTCACTTCTGCATTCCAAAGAATGAACGATTTGCGTCATAACAAGTGTTAAAAATGCAGCAGTACGCGCCAGTTCTGCATTTTCCGAAGTATAGTTCACAAACATAAAAGCACCTAATGTGCACAACCCTATAAGCATTCCCCTAAATATTATCAAAAAAGGAAGTCTTCCACTAAAAAGTCCTTTATCTGCTGAAATTGGTTTCCTTTTCATAATATCGTCACTTACAGGATCAAGTCCCAAAGCAATACCCGGCAGTCCGTCAGTCACAAGATTCACCCACAAAATTTGTATAGGATATAACGGTATGGGCAAACCCAACAACATTGCAGCAAACATTGTAACAACTTCTCCCAAATTACATGCCAACATATATCGTATAAACTTTCTTATGTTATCATAAATGCCTCTGCCTTGCTTAACAGCCTCAGCAATTGTGGCAAAGTTATCGTCCATCAATACCATATCAGAAGCTTCTCTTGTAACATCGGTGCCGTTTACACCCATTGCAACTCCAATATTTGCCTCTTTTATTGCAGGAGCATCATTCACACCGTCTCCCGTCATGGCCACAATATTATTCTTCTTTTTTAAAGTCTTTACTATTCTTAATTTGTGTTCCGGTTGTACTCTTGCATAAACGTTTACTTTATCGACTGCTTTTTCAAAATCAGCATCATTCATGGTGCTGATTTCATCTCCTGTCATTACAGTATTTCCCATTATATTCACTTCTTTTGCAACAGCTGCGGCAGTAACCTTATGGTCTCCTGTTATCATTATTGTTCTTATTCCTGCTTCCGTACACATTTTCACAGCTCCGGGGACTTCCTCTCTCGGAGGATCCATCAGCCCTGCAAAGCCTGTAAATATCATGCCGCTTTCAAGTCCTTCACTTTTTCTTCTTCCCATACGAAAACTCTCCGCCTCTTCTGCTGTAATCCTCTTATATGCACCTGCCAGTACCCTTAAAGCCTTTGCAGCCATTTCATTATTCTTGCTCCGGAACTGTTTTCTTTTAACGCCGTCCATAATTTTTTCTTGACCGTTTCCCAAAGGACTTTCATAATATGTTGCTTTAGCCAATACAACATCGGCTCCACCCTTTGTCATAATAAAATATTCGCCTTTAGTATTTTTTACAATTACGCTCATGCATTTTCTTTTAGAATCAAAAGGTATCTCTGCTACCCTTGAAAATTCTGCGGCACTCCTTACGGTTCCCTCTCCGCCTATTCCGTATAAAGCGCTCTCTGTTGCATCTGCAGAATTGTTGCACAACCTAAAAATCAATGGTAATTTTTCAGATAAGGAGAATACTTCTCTCACCGACATTTTATTTTGTGTAAGGGTACCTGTTTTATCTGAGCAAATAACGGTTGTACTTCCAAGCGTTTCCACAGCAGGAAGTCTCCTGACCAAAGCCTTATTCGTTGCCATTCTCTGCACTCCTAAAGCAAGGGAAATTGTAACAATAGCAGGAAGTCCCTCGGGCACAGCAGCCACCGCAAGGCTTATACCTGTAAGCAGCATATTAACAGGTTCTTCGCCCCTCATTAACCCTGTTATAGTAACAATGACACAAATAAAAACACATGCAATCACAATATACGTTCCCATTTTTGCCAACTTTTTCTGTAGCGGTGTACTTTCTTCTTTAACTTGTTGTATCATTCCGGAAATTTTTCCCATTTTTGTATTCATTCCTGTTTCTGTAACTTTAACAGTTGCTTTTCCACTAAATACCATCGTGCCGGAATACACTTTGTCGCTACCGTTATTTTCTCCCGCATACCTTTTTTTCTCTACCGCAACAGATTCACCTGTAAGCATTGCTTCATCCACGGTAAGTCCAACCGACTCAATTATGTATCCGTCTGCAGGAATTACGTCTCCGCTTTTTATATGAATTATATCATCGGGAACAATATTTTCTGCTTTTATATCCTTTATTTTGCCGTCTCGACTTACTTTCGCGTGCATTGCTGTCATTGATCGTAAAGCCTCGATTGTCCTTTCCGTACGGAATTCCTGCACAAAGCCCATAATTGCGTTAACAATCACAATGCCAATCATCACAATTGCTTCAACCCAATCTTTCATAAAAGCAGATATTCCTGTGCATGCCAACAATATCAAAGTCATAACATCCTTAAACTGTCCTAAAAAAAGCTTTATGGGAGATTTTTTTTTACTTTGTTCCAACACATTTTTCCCGTATTTAGATAATCTTTGTTCAGCTTCTTTTGTTGTCAAACCATCCATGAACACAAATCCTCCTTGCATTATTATTACAAAGTTTATTCAGGATTGTCCATGGTTATGAAAATTTTCGGTGTTTTTTTCAGATTTCGGCAGAATTTTTTCTTGACACTTAATAGTTCTATATCTTAAAATGCTCGTGTGAGCAGATGGCATTTTCCTACTGCAAACAAAGGATACAATAATATAATTTCTACTGACGGCAAAGATTTGCTGAGCCGCAAGTCAAGATACAGATAATTTATTCAGCTATTAATGAAGCTCTGTGCTACTTGCGGCGCAGAGCTTTTCTTTTTGCAAAAGAGGTGATTACAATGTATAGCTTAATCGAAAAACTGCGAGACACGCAAGAGCTTACAAAAAAAGAATGGATTATGCTGATTGAGCATTTAAGTTCGGCAGAAGACAACTCTTCTGTAGCAGAATATCTTTTTGCAAAAGCACGTACTGTCCGCCGTGCCCAATACGGCAAAAAAGTTTTTATTCGCGGACTTATAGAAATTTCAAACATCTGTAAAAACGACTGCTATTATTGTGGCATAAGAGCATCCAATAAAAACGCAAAAAGATACAGACTTATGCCCGACGAGATTTTCAAATGTGCCGAGGATGGCCACAAGTTAGGATTCAGGACTTTCGTTTTACAAGGCGGCGAAGATTCTTATTTTTCGGATGACGTACTCACAAATATTATATCAACACTAAAAGCAAAGTACGAGGATTCCGCAGTAACACTTTCCTTAGGCGAAAGAAGCTTAGAGAGCTATCAACAGCTACGGAATGCCGGTGCAGACAGGTACTTGCTCAGACACGAAACAGCAAACGACAGCCATTACAGCTTGCTTCATCCCAATACAATTAAACTTGAAACAAGAAAGCAATGTCTGTTTAATTTAAAAAAAGCAGGATTTCAGACAGGCAGCGGCTTTATGGTAGGTTCACCATACCAAACTACCGAAAATTTAGCAGAAGATATGCTTTTCTTAAAGGAGCTCAATCCGGAAATGGTAGGCATCGGGCCTTTTATTCCCCATTGTGATACACCTTTTGCATCGTATCTGTCCGGTAGTGTAAAAATGACTGTTTTTTTAATAGCACTGATAAGATTGATGCTTCCCAAATCATTGATTCCGGCCACAACAGCTTTGGGAACACTCCACGATTTTGGCAGGGAAAAAGGAATTTTAGCAGGTGCAAACGTAATAATGCCCAACCTCTCCCCCGAAAGCGCAAGAGAAAAATATACACTGTATAACAATAAACTGCATTCCGGAGCAGAAGCGGCAGAACACCTTGAAATGTTAAAAGAAAGAATGAATAAAATAGGATATCAAATAACTATAGAAAGAGGAGATTGTTTATGTACAAATACGACCCCAAATCATTAAAAGCAGACGAATTTATAAACGACGGCGAGATTCTTGATACTCTTAAATATGCAGAAGAAAACAAGAACAACATAGAGCTGATTGACAGCATATTGGAAAAAGCAAAACCACGCAGAACTCCCGAAGGTATTTTCTGCACAGGACTTAATCACAGAGAAGCATCCGTTTTACTCGCTTGCGAAATTCCGGAGAAAATACAAGAAATGTATAAATTGGCAGAGCATATAAAAAAGACTTTTTACGGCAACAGAATTGTTATGTTTGCTCCGCTTTATCTCTCAAACTATTGCGTAAACGGTTGCGTATATTGCCCGTATCACATGAAGAATAAAACAATTCCGAGAAAAAAACTTACTCAAGAAGAAGTCAAAAACGAAGTTATTGCACTTCAGGATATGGGACACAAACGCCTCGCAATAGAATCAGGCGAGGACCCTGTAAACAACCCGATTGAATACATTTTAGAATGCATAAATACAATTTATTCAATAAAGCACAAGAACGGAGCCATTAGAAGAGTAAATGTAAACATAGCAGCAACAACTGTAGAAAATTACAGAAAGTTAAAAGATGCCGGCATCGGCACTTACATACTCTTTCAAGAAACGTATCATAAAGAAAGCTATTTAAAACTCCACCCCACAGGTCCAAAGCACGATTATAATTATCACACAGAAGCAATGGACAGAGCCATGGAAGGCGGCATCGACGATGTTGGTTTAGGTGTACTTTTCGGACTTGAGCTTTACAAGTACGAGTTTGCAGGACTCCTTATGCATGCAGAACACTTGGAAGCTGTTCACGGTGTAGGCCCACATACAATAAGTGTACCGAGAATCAAAAAAGCCGCAGACATTGACCCAACAGTATTTGACAACGGTATAAGCGACGAAATATTTGCAAAATTATGTGCCTTAATCCGTATCGCTGTCCCCTATACAGGAATGATTATTTCCACACGCGAAAGTCAGTCAGTAAGAGAAAAAGTTATTCGTTTAGGTGTTTCCCAAATAAGCGGCGCTTCAAGAACTTCTGTCGGCGGTTATACAGAAGAGCAAAGACCGACGGACACAGAGCAATTTGATGTTTCCGACCAGCGTACTCTTGACGAAGTAGTTCGTTGGCTTATGGAAATGGGCTATATACCCTCTTTCTGCACCGCATGCTACAGAGAAGGCCGCACAGGAGACCGATTCATGTCACTTTGCAAATCGGGACAAATTCAAAACTGTTGTCATCCCAATGCACTTATGACGTTAAAAGAATTCCTAATGGATTATGCCTCAGAAGAAACACGCGTAATCGGCGAAGCACTTATACAAGCTGAGCTTGAAAACATACCCAAAGAAAAGGTTAAATTAATTTGCTCTGACCACTTAGAAAAAATTGCCATCGGCATAAGAGATTTCAGATTTTAATACGGAGGTTTAAACAATGGCCTTAAATGACACACCTGCTGCAAGCAGAACACACATAGCCTTTTTCGGCAAACGGAACGCCGGCAAATCAAGCCTGCTCAATGCTGTTACCGGTCAGGAAATTGCTGTGGTTTCAGACGTAAAAGGCACTACTACGGATCCCGTCTTTAAAACCATGGAAATACTTCCTATCGGCCCTGTAATGCTCATTGACACTCCCGGATATGATGACGAAGGACTCTTAGGTGAGCTCAGAATAAAAAAGACAAAACAAATTTTAAACAAAACAGACATTGCAGTTCTTGTTTTAGATGCACAGGATGTTGATAATAATAATATCGAAAATAGTGAGCTGTTAAATTTAATTAAAAGCAAAAACATACCGTACATTATTGTTATCAACAAAATCGACACAATAGAATATGCACAAGCTACTGTTTCGCTTCCCTTTTCAAGTGCCTCTGTAAAAGTCAGTGCTTTAAAAGGTACCGGCATAGAAGAATTAAAAAACTTATTAGGTAATCTATCAAAAGCAACATCATCGCCCAAACCAATTGTAAGCGACCTTATTTCCGAAGGTGATGTGGTAATAATGGTAACGCCCATAGACAGTGCCGCACCCAAGGGACGTTTGATTTTGCCGCAGCAGATGGTTTTAAGAGATATCATCGACAGTAATGCCACGGCAGTTGTTGTAAAAGAAACACAGCTTGAAGAAACACTCAAAAAGCTCTCTGTAAAGCCCGCTTTAGTGATAACTGACAGTCAAGTTTTTGATATAGCAGACAAATTGACGCCAAAAGATATACCTCTTACATCATTTTCAATCTTGATGGCCAGATATAAAGGGTATTTGCAAACAGCCATAAAAGGTATTGATGCCATTAAGAACATAAAAGACGGTGATACCATTTTAGTTGCCGAGGGTTGTACTCATCACAGACAGTGCGGCGACATCGGCACCATAAAAATCCCCAATTGGCTACGCAAATACACAGGCAAAAACTTCAAAATTGAAACGTGTTCCGGCGGCGATTTCCCTGAAGATTTGACAAAATTTGCTTTAATTATTCACTGCGGAGGATGTATGCTTAACGAAAGAGAAGTCTTGTATCGCATGAAGTGCGCAAATGATGCCGGTATTCCGTTCACAAATTATGGTACAGCTATAGCAGAAATGAAAGGCATTTTGCAAAGAAGCCTGCAAGTATTCCCCTTTTACTACGGAAAAGGAGGTGCTCGCCATGAATGAAGACACAAGAGTTGCAGTTGCGGCAGTCATAGTGGAAAATCCTGATTCTGTAGAACCTTTAAACAAACTGCTCCACGAATACAGTGCTTACATAATAGGTCGCATGGGCATCCCATACAGAGAAAAGGGCATATCAATTATCAGCATCGCAATTGATGCACCTCAAAATATAATTAGTGCCTTGACAGGAAAAATAGGCCGCCTCCAAGGAATAACCACGAAGACGACCTACTCAAATCATTAAAATACAATATTAATTCAAAGCCTGTATTAACTTATATAGTACAGGCTCAAATTTTGCGCCGTACCAATGAGGCTCTTCATTTTCATCTTTGTTTTGTGTTTCTTTTATACATTCCAAAACATAATCCGCCGCAATTTTTGCAGAAGTATAAGCATCCTTACCTTTTAAAAGCGCTCCTGTAAAAGCAGAAGCATAAATATCACCTGTTCCATGACATCCGTTGGAAATTTTTTCGTGTTCATAATACAAGTAATTTCCATTTTCAAAAACAACAACACCTGTTTTCCCTTCTATGTAAGAAACACCTGTCAAAATAATGTTTTTAGCACCAAGCCCGGTCAGCTTGCTAAGTAATTCATCAATATACGCCTTGTCGTATTCTGTCTTATATTCTGTGTCTGTTAAGAAGCAAGCTTCGGAAATATTCGGCACCAAATAATCTGCCTCTGCACACAAACCTTTCATCGCCACAACAAAATCATTATCAAAGCCGGGATAAAGTTTACCATTATCTGCCATAGCAGGGTCAACAATCTTTATGCATTCTTTCTTGCCCGTTTCCTTGAAAATATCAGAAACATATTCAATTTGCTTTGTGCTTCCCAAATAGCCGGTGTAAATACCGTCGAATTTCAAATTTTCCTTTATCCAATGTTCTTTGATTTTCGGCATATCCTCTGTCAAATCGCGAAAAGTATATCCGCTAAAACCGGCAGTATGAGTAGAAAGAACTGCAGACGGTAAAACTGCTGTCTCTAAACCGCACGCCGAAAGAATCGGCAATGCAACAGTCAAAGAGCATTGACCAACACACGAAATATCCTGAATTGTAAGAATTCTTTTATATGGCATAACACACACTCCAAAATTTTTTTAACGAGATGTATATTACGCCTAATCTGATAATATAAGAATAGCCAATTTAATAATATTAAATATAACCAGTTTTCTTGCGTCCCAATCGTCGCACCCTATTGATATGGCGCTCAAAATCGCCGTTTTCAATAAGCTCTGCGATTACATATTGCTCAAAAACAGGAACGGTACAAGAATAAAAGCCTAACTTTTTCTCAAAATCCTCAAGAAGATTCTCCGGCAAAACCATGTACCCCACCCTGATTGATGGCGCTATGGTTTTAGAAAAAGTATTTATATAAATAACATTCCCTGCTGAAGTCATAGAAAAAACAGTATCCTCCGCCTTTGTAGAAAGAGTAAGCTCAGAGCCGTAATTATCCTCAATTATATAGCCATTGCGGCCTTGCGCCCATTTAATATACTCATTTCTCTTAGAAACATCTGCCGTAACATTGCTTGGAAAACTGTTAAAAGGCGTAACATGAAGTACGGTAGCTTCGGAATGTTGCAGCTCGCCGCTTATTATGCCGTCTTTTCCCATTTTTAGCATCTCGAATTTAACACCAAGTGCAGAATATACTTGTTTAATTTTCTCATAAGAAGGATTTTCTATTGCAAAAAGTCTATTTGCCCCTAAAAGCTGAACTGCAAGACCGTATAAATATTCCGCACCGGAACCGATAATAATTTGTTCAGGTCTTGCTATAATACCATTGCTCCTTGCAAGATAGTGAGAGATAACATTTCTCAACTCTCTGCATCCATGATTTGGCGATTTTACCAATATAGCTTCGCCGTAATCAAGTATAACGCGCCTCATGGTTTTTGCCAAAACGGAATAAGGCAAAACCGTTTGCATCTCTTGCGCATCACTTTTGTTAATATTCCTTTGGTGGATTATTTGTTCATTATCCACCAAAGAAATAAAATCCTTTTCTCTATAAATAACAAAGTAACCGCTTCGCTGACGCGATTCTACATAGCCTTCATCGCAAAGAATTGAATACGCATGTTCAACAGTAATGACACTAACTCCGGATTCTTCCGAAAGAATCCTTTTAGAAGGCAATTTTGCACCATAGCTGTAATTACCGCTTACAATATCATTCCTGATTTGTAAATACAACTGTATATATGCCGGTTTTTTATTATCACTGCTTTCAATGCGATACTTCATTCTTTACCACAAATTCCTTTTAACCATGACAACTATCAAAAGCCTCATAAACAGCTTTAGAAAGCCTGTTCATTTTGTCGCAATCAATTTTTATTACTTGACGGTCATACGTTACCAAACCATTTGTTTCGTCCTCAACATCACTTACTTGAGTAAGCACAATTGCACACAAGCCATTGTTTTTTACCGCAGGCACTACCTCATTCAAATAAAGCGCCTCCATAGCCTCTTCAAATTTTGATTGCTCATTAAAAAACTTATATCCATAAGCATTCGACGGATTAAATATATGATCTTTAATGCCAAGAGAATAACCGCCGAATTCAGATAAAACAAGAGGTCTATTGTCCTGTTTAAACTTTAAAGGCTTGAAATAAATATGTTCACTTAAAACATCACTTTCCCCTGTTTGGAACCATCCCGAAGTTGCATCCCAAATACGAGTGCTGTCTATTGATTTAAACTTTTTATACAACCTTACCGCATCATACTGTCCCCAACCCTCGTTAAATAATGTGTAGTAACATACACAAGGACAGTTGTATAAGAGCGACAAAGTTTCCGTAGCCGTATTTTCAAAATTTTCTCTGCGATACGCAGAAGCTGAATGTTTAATGCCACTCTTTTTGCCGATTGTGGGCCATGCTGTGTCAATAATAAAATTATACTTACCACTGTTAACCAAATCCTGGAAAACGACCATGCCGTACTTATCGCAGTAATAATAAAACAACATCGGCTCAATTTTTATATGTTTTCTCAGCATATTAAAGCCAAGATTTTTCATTGTAAGAATATCAAATTCAAAGCCTTTTGGTGTTGCCGGCAAGAAAATACCATCGCTGTAATAACCTTGATCAAGAAGGCCGTTAAAGAAATACGGTTTACCGTTAAGCAAAATATTATTTCCGCTGATTTCAACTGTACGAAGTGCAAAATACGATTTTACGCTGTCCTCTCCTGAAATAATCTCAAAATCATAAAGCTTTGGATTGTCCGGAGTCCACGCAACGGGGCATTCAGGAAAGAGCTTCACAAAATTTCCCTCAAAAGGAATCTCTTTTCCTTCAAAAATTATCTTTTTTGACTCACAGCCTCCCGACACCTCAATCAACACATCTTTCTGAGTCGGAGTAATTTTAATGCTTTCTATTGCATCATTTGTAATGCTTTCAAGCCAAACCGTTTGCCAAATACCGCTAACGGGAGTGTACCACATTCCGCCGCGTTTTTTGCATTGCTTACCATAAGGAAGCTCTATATCAAGTGGATCTGTAACCTCCACCGAAAGGACGTTTCCGGTTTCTTGGCAAAACTCAGTAATATCAAGACTAAAAGGAATATATCCTCCCACATGGGAGCCTACTGCTTTGCCATTTACAAAAACATTACAAACTTGGTCAACTGCACCAAAATGCAGCATTATTTTATCCTTTTTAAAGTTACTCGGTATATCAAAATTCCTTGTGTAAACAAGTACATCTTTTTTGTCTACGTTAACTTCAACACCTGAAAGTCTCGACTCAACAGGAAAAGGCACTAATATTTCACCATCGTATTTCATCTTGCCTTTTCGCAATATTTTAAAATCCCACTTACCGTTAAGGCAAATATAAGAATCTCTTTTAAATTGCGGACACGGATATTCCTCCCACGGAATACCTTGCTCGTCAGCCGCTAATTTTTTTTTTAATTCTTCTTCAAATGGTGTTTCCAGCTTTTCTGTTTTTGTCTTTACCTTTGTAAATACGAAAAACAAAACAGGAAGTAATACTGCTGCCGCTACCAAAGCAGCAAGGAAAATATTGGCGTTGGGCAAGAAAGATTCCGTACCGTCCTTGTTAATTACTTTTTCAGCATTTTTTAACACTGCAGCACCAATGGCAGGACCAATTACTCCCGGAACAAGAACTTGTGAAAAAATACGCAAGCCTTGGAACATGCCTGCCTTTCCGACAGGTGTATAATCTCTGATTGATGCACCGAAAACTGCCATTCCGGAAAGGTATCCGCTCATCATCAAAAGAGAGCCTATAAAAACAGGAACAGTTGTACTTGTAAAGAACAAAATAATATAACCCAAAGCAAGCCATCCGATAGATATAAGTGCTGAGAATTTAAAACCCTTTTTATCATAAACTTTGCCCCAAAAAGCCGTTACTACAGAAGCAACAATAATAGCCGGTGCCATAATAAGAACATAATTTGCCATTTCAAGGGATTTCTCGTAATAAAGAATCAAATATGGCATAAAAATCTGAATAGAGATGTTAAATATTGCAAAAACAATTAAAATAAGATATAAAGGTACATTCTTTTTTATTGTAGAAGGTCTGAAGCCATAGAAAATATTATAGAAGTAGCCTGTTTTCGTGGGCTGTATATCAGGGTCTTTTATGAGGAAAATACCCAAAATACCGATAAGTATAACTACTGCACCTATTATTGTATAAATCAACGTCCAACTGGAAGGCTTTGACAAGTCAAAGAACATAAATCCGCCGAAGACCACAAGAATTGCAACAAGCGGCATCATTGCATTTATACCCTCTGCCGCTCCTCTATTACTATCATCTGTTGAATCTGTAAGCCACGCATTGAAAGCTGCGTCATTTGCAGTAGAGCCAAAGAATGTCATTACACAATCCATAACAATCGTAAGCGTAACTCCAAGAGATGCTGCAGATACTGTCATCGGAAAAATTTTTTCAATAATATCAACTCTTAAAAGAGTAAATGAAAAAATTGAAATACCCCACAGAATGTATCCTCCGCACATAAAAAGCTTTCTTTTACCTATTCTGTCCGAAAGCGGACCCATAAATACAGTAGTAAGCGTCGCAGCTATCGCAGATGCCGCCACCATCATAGATATATCTGCTGCTGTAGCATTGAACATTTCGTACATAAAAACATTAAAATACATGTTTTCAATTACCCATGCTACTTGCCCTATTAAACTAAAAAGTGTAAGCGCCAGCCAAAAACGTCCGGAAAGCTTTTTCTTCATAAAGTACCTCCATGTAATAAGAATGTTTTTATTTTAACATAAGGCACAATAAAAATAAACCTTTCTTTGCTACACTTTTACGCAAAAAAAAAGAGCTTAAAAAAGCTCTTTTTTTTAATAATTATTCTTCTGAAAATTCATCCTTACCTACTCCGCATACCGGGCAAGCCCAATCCTCCGGAACATCTTCCCATTTTGTTCCCGGTGCAATACCGTTATCAGGATCTCCCTCAGCTTCGTCGTAAACATATCCGCAAATATTACATACATATTTCATCACAATTACCTCCTTTATATTATTGTTTTAAAAGCAACAATCCTATTATATCACAAAATATTAATTACATAAATCACTTATTTTTCTGTGATCCTGTAGGATTCATAATACTGTATCCTACATTTACAAGGTGGTCTGCCACACGCTCAAGACCTGTAATAACAGACGAATAATAAGGACTTACATCTACACTGCAGTTTCCTTCGGCAAGGCGTGCAAAATGACTTGCAATATATTCTCTTTTCATGTCGTCAACGCCTTGTTCCAAAACAGTTAAATCAGGCAACTTTTCTTTGTCTAAATTTTCAAATATTTCTTTTGAAATATCAAACATTTGCATAATTCTATCACGCATCATTGTTATACCGCCAAGTGCTTTTGGTGAAAATGAAATATTTTTATCTATCATTTCAACACCAATTTCATGGAAATTCTCCGCGTGATCACCAATTCGCTCTAAGTCATTCAACACATGGAAGTAAGAGCCAATAACTTTTTCATCACTTTCTTCTACATTAACAGATAACTTAATCAAAAATTGAGTTAGCGCACTATTAGTAAAGTTAATAATATCTTCATTCGTCCGAATTTGCTCACTATGTTCAGCAGAGCCCGTTTCCATTGCTACAAAGGCAAGAGCTGTATTCTCTTCAACCAAGCTAAGCATATAATCCATTTCTTTTTTTACCTGCATTAATGCTACAGGAGGCATAGATAACAGTCTGTCATCAACGTATTTAAGTGTTAAGCTTTCCGCATTTTCATTTTTATCTTTAATAATCATACAAGATAACTTTACTAAATGCTTAACAAAAGGCAACAGCATGCAAGTTGTGCTCAAATTGAATATAACATGAAAAACAGACAATCTCATTTGAGCCGACATAATATCTTCTCCCGGAAGTATTGAAACCAAAAGATTTACAACATTATCTTTAAATAACCAAATAATCGCAGTAAATATAGCTGTTCCAATTACATTAAATGTAAAGTGAATTAAAGCTACACGTTTAGAGTTAGCATTAGCTCCAACAGAGGCAAGCAAAGCTGTCACGCATGTACCTATGTTAGCACCGAGTACAATAAACAGAGCGAGATCCAACGAAAGAATTCCTGCTCCTACCATTGTTATTACAACACCGGTGGCAGCGGAAGAACTTTGAATAAGTGCTGTAAAGATAATACCAACAAAAATCAATAGTAACGGGAAATCAATAGTCCGGAAAATATTTATAAACAATTTCTCGACGAGAGGATTTCCAAAAGCTTGTTCGCTGCTCATAACTTCCAAACCTACAAAAATCAATCCTAATCCGCAGCAAAGACTTCCGGCAATTTTTATTTTTTCCTTCTTAAAGAAACTCATCATTACACCGGCAAAAGCCAACAGATACATTATCATATTAAAATAGTCATTTTTTAATGCAACTAAGACACCTGTTATTGTTGTACCTATGTTTGCACCCATAATGATGGGCGTTGCTTGCATTAATGTCATAACGCCTGCATTTACCAAACCTATAACCATTACGGAAGTTGCTGATGAACTTTGAATAATTGCCGTTACGCCTGCTCCAATACCAACGCCGGAAATTCGATTGTTGCTTATCTTTTCAAGAAGTCTCTTCATACCGCTTCCTGCGCTCTTTTCTAAGGCATCACCCATAAAATTCATGCCTACAATGAATATGCCGACTCCCGCAAGCAACCAAATCAAACTATAAATCAACTGTAATATTTCTTCTGTTGATAACACAATTTTACTCCCTTCACGGATTTTGCAAATAATGCCGTCCAAAGAAAATTCGCTGTAAATGACTCTCCTAACGCACACGCATTATACCATATACCTCCGTTTATTAAAATAGTGTTTTTATATCTTGTATTTTCTCCAAGGCTGTCTTCCTTATTGCTGTCTCTCCTCCAAAGTTTACACAATATTGATAATGAAAAATCGCTTTTTCTTTGTCCTGTAATTTTTCATAAACCTCGCCTAACCTATAATTAACAGCTAATTTTCCAAGATTATCAAGTTTCGGAAATGACCGCTCAAGCATTTTAAGACTATTTATTTCTACTGTTTTATAATCTCCCATAACCATTGCACGATCACTTTTTAAAATCGTATCAACCAAATTTATACACGCAAAATCAATTTTTTGTCTTTGTACTTCGTTAAAAAGAGCCTCCGCTTCATCAATCCTGTCATAAGAATATAACAAAGAAACTTTTATCAGCTTAGCAAAATTTTTCCTTTTGTTTTTTACAGTTTTGATTATTTCATCTGCTGTTGTAATTGCCTTTTCCTTATTATCTAAAGAATCATACGCGACCACAACTAATTGCAAAACTTCTAAGCTCGGTTTGTTTACGACGAGATCTTTTGAATTTTTTAAATTTTCATAGTATTCTATAAATTCAGCAGGTTTTAATTCGTTTCGGACAAGTTTATTGCCAAGATTTATTATCAATCCCTTGCCCTCTGCATAACGTCCCCAGAAGAACACAAGTATACAAAGTAAATATAAAATCAATCCTAATACCAATAAAAACTTATCAGAAAAACCTATACTGTTAAAAAGTATAGAAGCAAAAATAAAAATACTTCCCAAAGAAAAATAACATATAACCAAAATTAATATTTTTCTAAAACTTTTTTTTGTTAAAAACATATAATCACCGCCTTCAAAATAATATCATATCAACAGTGATGACGCAAATTCAAAGCCACATGACAAACATTAATTACAAAAATCCGCATATATTAGAAGTTGGCAAAAATTTCCCCATCAATATCCAATATATTTTTCACTTCAAACACTCTGTTATCTGCCATTAAAATTGTGTTCTCGTACACATTTATGCTCTTAACAACACCATTAGCAGTTATATATCTACCGCCTCTTTTTTTACTATCCCTCTCAAAATATGTGATGCTGACTTTTGGTTCTTCCTTTATACGAGACTTTAACAAATTCAATTTATTATTTATCGTTTCAATTGCCATTTCATCAAGTTCAATAAAACTTTCTGTAATCCTTGCCTCTTCAATAACCATTTCCTCATAACCTGTAATAGCGGCAAAAGGTGCAAAACGAGCTGCACGTTCCGTCATTGTAGGTCGTGGATGCCTTTCTGAAACGTGTGGAGGAAGGTTTACAATATCTTCATAAGGGAACTCCTCTTTCATAAATTTTTCTCCTTCATTTTTCAAGGCTATGCCTTATGTCCTCCGATACTCTCATTTCGTTCAATTCCCGTTGCCGCTTTCTGATAACTTGTTCCTTTCATAACTGCATTTGAACCAAAACGATGTTTTATATCAAGCATTGCCTTCTGCATTCTTTTTTCGCGAGCTTCCTCTGCATCTCTTTTTGCAATATCTTCTTCATCATCAAAAAGAGACAGCTGCTCCGGTATTTTAAAATCATCCAACTCATCATCACCGACTAAATGATTAGCTGTAATATTCAGACGACGAACTAATAATTTATCATCCACAATTCTATCATAAAGCTCTAATGTCTTTTCCATAATAAATTTTGTCGAAGATGTATACTTGCCCATATTTGCTGTGCCCCTTGCATGCTTCGGAATACATCTGCCATACCTATCAGTAACGACGTCACCTTTATACTCATTTCTTCTTTGAGGATCAGATAAATTCTCAATATCATATCCTACCATCAATACAATTTGATCCGTTGCCATGCCTTTATCAACAAGCTCCAACACAAGTTTATCCACCATTTCCGTCAGAACAATGCGTGTCTCCTCAAAAGTATACGGTCTTGTCAATACTTGTCCCGCACTTGTGCCTGTGAACTCCGGCTTATATGCCTTTATATTCGGAATATCTACTGTTTCCCATCCCCATGCCTGGTCAATAAGAAAAACTGCATTTTTACCAAACTCATTATATAAAATTTCCTCATTTTCAATTGAACATCTGGCTACGTCACCCATTGTAAAAATGCCCATTTTATTTAATCTTTTAGCTGTTTGTTCACCAACCATCCAAAAATCAGTCAATTTTCTATGAGTCCAAAGCGTTCTGCGATATTTCATCATATCTAACTGAGCAATTCTCACTCCATCCTTATCCGGCGGAATATGTTTAGCCGTAATATCTAAAGCAACCTTACAAAGATACATATTCTCTGCAATACCTGCTGTAGCTGTTACCCCATAAGTATTTAATACATCTTTAATGAGCATCGCAGCAAAATCATGAGCCCCCATATTATATGTCTCCAAATATGATGTTGCATCAATAAAAACCTCATCAATGCTGTAAGGATAAATATCCTCAATTGCAACATATTTAAGGTACGTTGCAACAATCTTTGAGCTGATTTGTCGATACAAGGCCATTCTTGGAGGCGCAGCAATAAAATCAACTGCAAGATTCGGATTATTCTTCAATTCTCTATCATCAAAAGAAGAACCAATAAAGTCCTTGCCATGCAGATTATTTTTTCTTTGAATATTGACCAATTTTACCTGCCGGACAGCCTCAAATAATCTGGCACGTCCCGAAATCCCATAAGCTTTTAAACTTGGTGTAACCGCAAGACAAATAGTTTTCTCCGTTTTCGAAACATCAGCAACTAACAAATTAGTTGTAAGAGGATCTAAGCCTCGCTCAACGCACTCAACCGAAGCATAAAATGATTTCAAATCAATCGCAACATAAGTTTTCTTTAAACCATTATCAACATTCATAATTAAATAGATTTACTAAAAATAATTAAGCCCCAAAAACTGTCTGTCATTAAAAATTTGAGTTTATCCCACAGAATCAAACCTTTGATTTAGATTCAACTCTTTGATTCTTTTTATCAAACTTTTATATGCGTAGATCTCTACTTCAAAATCATCACCAATTATGACAACTCTTGGTGGGGCAATGCTTCTATTACTCGGATAATACCCCTCGAATTTAGCACCTATATATCGAAAATCTTTAATATCAGAGTATTCTATACTTCCGTTTGTTCTAATACAACGTGATTTTTTCCGATTCTCATTTCTCAAATATATAACTTGTGAACTAAAAAAATACAATCTGTCCTCAGCCAATATATATGATGTTTCTCTAAAACTCAACAACAAGGCAAGCGGTAATGCCAATAGTATAACTAAGATAAGTCCAATAATTACTCCTTTTCCTTCTCTTGGAGGAATACTTATAGATGCATATATAGCCAAAATAACAAATGGTATTGAAAAAATTGCAGACATACTAAAAGCGGGCGACCGATATTTTTTGCCGCAAATACTTTTTGGATTTAAATTCTTATTAACTACAAGCATTTCTTCACCGTCCTTAATATGCTTCATAGAATAAAAGATATTATTTCAAAAGCAAAAATGTCTAACACAATAAAATATGTATATAACACGAGCGCTTTATTCATATTATATTTTATTTCTGGTGTACTCCCCGAAAATAAACCCACATATAATCATAAGTGTTTAGTAAAATACTGCTTGTATTCTCCTTCTTGCATTAACATTTTTAACGCCTCATCCTCTGTGCCAAAAAAAGAATATGCAAACGAGCGATCCATTTTGTTCCACCAAGCAGGAAGGGCATTTTTCCCATAAAGTTTTCTTTGGTATGATTCTTGTTCTCATAAATATATACGGCACCATCCCAAAATTGCTCTTTATCGTTATCGGGAATAAACTGGTCAAGATGATCAGTCGTCATTATGCTATCTCTTACCGCGTTGACAGAAAGTGTTTCTATTGCTTTTTTACTCAGTTTTGCCATTTGACTTCCACGAGCTATCCCCTCGTCATAATTTTTATATTCCTTTTGTGACTCTCTATATAGCGAGCAACCTATGATTAAGATTTTAATCTATATACACGATTCTTATTGCTACCTTCTGGAATAAGAATATCTTCATCTACCATCTCAGCAAGAATCTCTTTCGCTCTTGTAGGCTTCAAACCGAGAAGATCAGCGATTTCAGTACTCTTTGCCGAAATATTTTCGGTAAGATAGGCAATAATTGCTTGTTTATGTGCGACAGTTTTTGCCGCCGCTTTTTTATCGCCGCTTTTTGTCGCCGCTTTTTTATCGCCGCTTTTACCGATTACCAGCGATAAAGTAATTCTATCGGGTTCAAAGCTCTCGTTAATAACTGGAGCAGACCAACCTTGCTTCTTCCAAACGCCGAAAATATTGGGGATGCCGCTACCTGCACGTTCACCTACATCAATTAGGTTGAACATCTTGATAAGCGTACTGTTACGAGGATCAGAAACGCCGCCACTCTTTGCAGCTTCGACGTCAATACGGAAGCCGCCGGGGTTGGAAAGCGTGATAACATCCTTCTTCTTGATGATAACAAGACCTTGTCTGCCGTAATAATCAGCATTTATCAAGCAGTTGGCAAGAGCTTCTCTGAGTGCCTTGTGAACAGGTGTATCGTCAATGCGGTCACCGCCCTCAAGTTTGAACGGAACCTTGATATCCTGCGTAATCTTGTTGTAAACGCGGAAATAAAAATCGTAAACATTTCCACTCCAATCGCCCGACGAGGATACGATGCGGTCTGTCCAACGGCTGTTAGGATCGAACTGTTCTTGATAGTCAAGGAAATATGCGGGAAACTCTTTTACAATCTCGTATTCGTAGCCGAACATCAAAAGTCCTGCTGCTGTGGGGTGCATCTTTCCGTCGCTTGATCTTCCTACCGCGCCGAGCTTGTATAGAAATTCTACGTCTTCAAGCTCCTCCCATACGTGTCCGGGGCGATATGTTTTCATACGAATGCGATAACGCTTCACGCTATCGTAATCAAATGCGTCAAGCTCCATATTTTCAAGAACGAGCATATCCTGCGTCTTGATTGCCGCGTCACGCATCATAGCTTGCACTTCTTCCTTGGTACACTTATAGTCGCCTTCACCGTTGCGACGATAACTTCCCGAAAGAGGATTGCCGTCAATATACACGGGTTTGTCGCTACGCTGTGCGCGAGGTACTCGGATAGCAACAATACGTTTGCCATCAACGTCCTCAATGGTTACGTCTTTATCGGAGAGAATATTGGCACTGACCTTGTTCGCGTTATTGACAACATCCCAAAAATCTTTTATCAGCTTTTCGGGATCGGGCAGGTCAACGGGATGCAAAGATTTGTCCGCAAGCTCCTCAACACCGAGCAGAATAATACCCCCAAGAGTATTAGCAAAAGCAGAATAGGTTTCCCAAATGCTCCGAGGCAGACCACCGATTGCCTTTTTCGCTTCAATGCGATTGTTCTCTTTATATTTTTCTATATTGGTAAAATCAATCATCTTATGACCTCCACATTATGCGTTCTCATCGGGAACGATCTCGACAATATCCCCGATCTCGCAGTTCAGAGCTACGCATATTTTAACGAGGACATCAGTTGTCACAACCGTACCTTCCTTGCCCATTTTCGTAATGGTAGCAAGGCTAAGCCCTGCGCGCTCAGCAAGCTCTTTTTTCTTCATATTACGGTCAATTAGAAGCTTGAATAAGGGTTTATAACTTGCAGCCATAAGTCACCTCGAAAAAATAACTTTATTATAATTTATATTATATCACATATTCCGCCGAAAATCAACACGTAAATTAAAATATTCGTGCGATAACAGGAATTTTGTAGCAAGGGCATTTAATTCGCAACTTCATATCATGTAGACAAATAGAACGTAAAACCGAGGGTGCAAGTATAAATACCTTACACTGTTGCCGAACACCTTCCCACATTTTGTGCAGTAACTTCTGTTGGAGGCGCCGTGAAGCTCAATAACTCGTTCACTACCCGCTTTCTGATGAAGACCGTCAATATTCTGCGTGATAACAGCTTTAATGACTCCAC
>JAFWZH010000262.1 GCA_017522515.1 Clostridia bacterium | reverse complement strand
TATAATTTTGTCAATGCAGTATTTTTGCTTACATCGAGAGCTGTAAGTTGATTATTAAAGCACTCCAGCCATTCTAATGCAGTATTTTTACTTATATCAAGAGTTGTCAGCTGATTTGAATTGCATCTTAAAGTTTCTAATTTAACATTTTTACTAACATCAAGTGCGGAAATCTGATTAGAATGGCAATAAAGATAATTTAAAGCTGTATTACTGCTTAGATCAAGGGTCGTAAGGTGATTCCAAATACAATACAAGTTTATTAATTCAATATTCTTGCTTACATCAAGTGAAATAATCTCATTATAACAGCAAGATAAAGTTGTCAATGCGGTGTTATTACTTACATCAAGAGAAGTAAGCTGATTACCGTCGCAATATAGTTCTGTCAATGCGGTGTTATTACTTACATCAAGAGAAGTAAGCTGATTATCGTCGCAATATAGTTCTGTCAATGCGGTGTTATTGCTTACATCAAGGGCTGCAAGCTGATTATATCCGCAATCTAAAGATATCAATGCTGTGTTATTACTTATGTCAAGGGTTGTAAGCTGATTCTCATAGCAATTTAATCCTGTCAATGCTGTAAAGTATTCTATACCTGTTAAATCTGAAATGCTTTTGTTTTTTACTTCTATTTTTTTAACAGCTTCAATTTCCGTCACAGAAAGCACTCCGTCCCCGTCTGTATCAAATTCATCAGTTACATACTGTCTGAAAATCTCATCAGGAAAGTTAGTTTCATTAATTGCCACGCTTTCCTCAGCGGCATATGCGGTGTTTATATTTGCGTTGGTGAACGTATCCTGTGGCATATAAGCCATAGTTCCCGAACATATCAGCAAAGCCGATGTTACTGCAAGAAATTTTTTTAATTTGTTCATTTTCATAATCCCCTTTAGTATTAAAATTTCAGTTAACAAAATTTAACACTTACATTATATAATAAATTATATCAGAATTCAGCGATTTAATATTAAATTAACAAATTTTCGTCTTTTTATCCAAATCCAACTGTAAATCTACAGCAACATATACAAAGAAATCTCCCGAAAAAGCCCTTAGCCGTTAGCCATTAGCTATGTGGCGGTGAATTCACACATTCAGCACAAATACAGCCGCTGCAAATTATATTGGCACAAAAAAAGGCAGAGAAAATCCTCCGCCTTTCGTATTAATTATGATTTGAGATAATTTTCAATTGTGCCTGTTCCGCCGGTCTGAATATGTGAATAATAAGCAAGTATAAGTGAAGCGTCGATAGAGTCATATTTGCCGTCACCGTTTACATCAGCGGCTTTTGCCTGTTCAGCATTGAATGAGGTTGCCTTGCCTACAGCGAGATCTGCATAGTCGGAGAGGATTAATGTTGCATCGATGGAATCGATTGAGCCGTCGTTGTTTATGTCACCAAGGAGCAAATTTTGTTTTACGTTTGGAACTAATGTGAATGATGCAGTTTTTTCATTTCCGCAGTCGTAAGTATATGTAACATTTTTTGAAGTTTCCTCAACTGTGAGAATATTTCCTTCAACTGAACCGTTTGTCCATTCAGAAGCTT
>JAFWZH010000261.1 GCA_017522515.1 Clostridia bacterium | reverse complement strand
GAATAAATTTTATCAAAGTCTCCGTACAGCCTCTTCCACGATTAAGGGCATGGAGACCCTTCGAGGAATATATAAAAAGAACCGAAGAAATGGAACGCTCTTCGGCTTTTCGGTGTCTACTGAAATCAAGGTATTAATGGGAATACCAGCCTAAGATATTTGGAGTTCAGAAAGGACGCGTTTGATTTTCAAACTTCGCAACAGAACCGTTGCTACTATCTTAATGGGTGCAATTTGGTGCAATTACTATCCAAACTTATCCAAGTTTATCACTTTGTATCAAGTTTTATAAAATAAAAAGTGGCTTAACGATAGGGTTATAAAGGATATATTTGGATAGAAATACCCCCAAAACGCTAAAATTTTTCTCAAAACGTTAAGAAACGCCTACAATACAGCATTTACAACACTTTATGGTTCACACCATGGGGTGTTTTTTTGACGTCTTTTAACAAAATTCACACCACTTTTCACACCAAATTCAGGCTCTTTTCTACCATTTGTCAAGTCTATCAAGGCTTTAAAAAAAAAAGAGATAAGACAGTAGCTATTCTGAGGTTACTGTCTTATTTTTAAGGGCACCTCTAAAAACGTATGAAAAGAGGTATAATAGATTAAAAATAAGCTAACGAGGTATTGAAGATGAATTTATTTGGAGATAGCGACTATCTTGAAAAATTAAGTTTAAAAGGAGACCCTCTTGAGCGGCTAGAAAAAGTGGTTGATTTCGAGTGTTTTCGCCCAACTCTTAACCGGATTTTTAAGTATGATTTAAAAAACAAATCTCATGGTGGTAGACCGCCCTATGACCTTGTTTTAATGTTGAAAATTCTAATTTTACAACGCTTATACAATCTATCTGATGATGCAATGGAATATCAAATGATTGACCGGATTTCGTTTAGAAGATTCCTTAAGATTGATGACAAGGTACCAGACGCAAAGACTATCTGGAACTTTAGAAATCAGCTATCAAAATCTAATAGAGGAAACTGGCTTTTTTCTGCCTTTCAAGAAAAACTTGAATCACAAGGGATGATCGCTCATAAAGGACAGATTGTTGATGCAACATTCATAGAGGCGCCTAAACAACGTAATCCAAAAGACGAAAATGAATTGATTAAAGCAAATAGGGTACCAGTGAATTGGACGAAGAACAAAAGAGCACAGAAGGATACAGCTGCTCGCTGGACAATTAAAGGTAATGAGAGACACTATGGCTACAAAAATCATATTGCTATAGATACCAAATCAAAATTCGTAAAGAATTATCAAACAACGCCTGCAAATGTGCATGATTCTCAAGTAATAGGCGTTCTTGTTGATCCCGATGAGATCACCTTAGCAGACTCAGCTTATCAAAATCAAGCAACACCTAAAGGTGCTGAACTTTTTATCTGTCTTAAAAACACACGTTCTAAATCTCTTAAGGCAGACGATAAAATGTTTAATAAAATCATTTCGAAAATACGTGTCCGTATTGAACATGTATTTGGCTTTGTTGAAAATTCAATGCATGGTTCTAGTTTACGTTCTATTGGATTCGATCGAGCTGTTTTAAATACTGACCTTACAAATCTGACTTATAACTTATTGAGGTACGAACAAGTTAAACGTTTAAATCTCAAAACATGGAGGTAATCTGTCTAAAATAAGAATAAACAGTCAAGTGGCGTCTGTAACATAAAGAAAAACACAGTAGACTATGCTTAGTTTTCTGTGTTTTTTTCTAATTTCATTTAGAGGTGAATTAATTGGTAGTTATTAGAGGTGCCCTATATATTTTATCAGACTCGATTAAATGTAGTTGCATAATATTTTCTCCTTTTATTAATAAAAAAATTATACACTTTGACGTTACGTCAAAGTCAACAGTTTATGATAAAATTAACTGAGGAGAAAATATGTATTTAATAAAAGAAGCAGCACAAATTTCAGGAGTTACCATTAGAACACTACATCATTATGACCAAATTGGTCTATTAAAGGTCATTAAATCTGATAATGGGTATCGATATTACACAAATGAAGATATTGAAAACATAAAAATAATTAGATATTATAGATTTCTTGGATTTTCTCTTGATAAAATAAGAAAAAAATGAATGGAAAAGATTTTGATAGTATCTTAGTATTACAATCTCAATTAATAATGCTAGCTGATGAGCAAAATAAGATTTCGGT
>JAFWZH010000260.1 GCA_017522515.1 Clostridia bacterium | reverse complement strand
CAAATGGAAAAGGCATTTGATAGACGAAAGAACGAAGATCGACTTATACTGATGGCAGGTCGGTGAGCAAATCACGGCAGAATGGAGGCTTATATATGGAACTGAATGAGCAGATCAAGAAATATCGGACGGAAATGAATCTTTCTCAGGAGGAACTTGCCGAAAAGATATATGTAACACGGCAGAGCGTTTCAAATTGGGAGAATGGAAAAACCTACCCCGATATTCATAGTCTTCTTTTGCTCGGTTCATTATTTGGTATCTCACTTGACCAATTAGTGAAAGGAGATATTGAAATAATGAAAAAAGAGATCAAAGAAGCAGAAATTATTAAGATGAAACGCTATGGAAGAACCTATACCCTAATGCTAATTGCAACCGCCGTTTCTGCTGTACCGCTGTTTATGTGGCTCGGTGCTTGGGCATTCATTCCTTGGGGAATCATTTGGGCAATCTCTCTGTGCTTTGCCTTTAAGGTTGAAAAGGTAAAAAAAGATAATGATGTTCAAACCTATAAAGAAATTGTCGCATTTTCTGAAGGAAAGCTGTTGGATGATATACAAAAGCAACGAGAAATCGGCAAGCGGTCATATCAGAAGATTCTTTTGGTTATTGGTAGTGCTGCGGTAACATTTGCTGTTTGCGTATTGATTAGTTTTCTGATGCACTTCTTTTTGGACTAATAGCGATATACAGTAAAACAAAACCCTCGCGTGAATTGTAAAACGAAATGCAACCCTTCCGTTTCCAACTCCTTATAAATTTTAGTTATAAATTATATATTCCAGGCGGTTGCATCCTGGGTTTCAAAAAATATTGTTATTACTAAAATAGCAGTCTTTTTTGTTGTCAAAACAGGTCTGTAACGTCTATCCTATATCTGTTGGCGACGGATAAGGAGGACGTCATGTCAAAATTTTTTACTTATGAAGAACGACTTACTATACAAAAAGAATTAAGAGAAAGTCATTCGTTAAAATCTATTGCAAGGTTACTTGAAAAGAACCCTACAACCATTTCCAGAGAAATCAAAAAGTATTCCTCTGAAGTAGCTACCGGCTATCCGGGCTTTCCTTACAATGCTTGCAAGAACAGATTGAGCTGCCGCAAAAAGGATGTTTGCGGCAAAGATTGTGTTCGAAAATCCACTGTGTACTGCAAACTGTGCAAGGAGTGTAATGAACATTGTTCTGATTTCGTTCCTGAAATCTGTATGGTTCGATTTAAGCCTCCATATGTTTGTAATGGCTGCGAAAACATAAATAAGTGTACACTTATGAAAACCATCTATGATGCGGAACACGCTCATATAGCAGCTCGTGATGCAATCTCTCAATCCAGAAGCGGTTTGTGCGTTTCCGAAAAAGAGGTTCAGCGTTTAAACAACATCGTCACCCCAATGGTTAAGCAAGGACAGTCCATTCATCAAATTTATATTGAACACGAAAATGAGCTTATGTGTAGCGAAAAAACCATTTATAACTACATCGATGCATGTCTGTTTGATGTAAGAAATATCGACTTGCCACGAAAAGTTCGTTTTCGCGAAAGGTACAAAAAACCGGAATTCAAAGTTGATAAAGGTTGCCGTATTGGACGAACATATAAAGACTTTGAAATATTTTTGAACAAAAATCCAGATACGGCTGTTGTTCAAATGGATTCTGTAATCGGAGTTCAAGGTGGCAAATGCTTATTGACGATTCACTTTATAGAATCCAGTTTGATGCTTGCATTTCTACGTGATGCAAATACATCTCAATCCGTAATTGATATTTTTAACGGATTGGATGAAGTGTTAGGTGCGGAAACCTTCAACAAACTTTTTCCGGTTATCCTGACAGACAACGGAAGCGAGTTCTCAAATCCAAGTAAAATCGAGTGTCGTGATCGAGCATCAATAGGCCTTTCATGTTGGCGTACTCACCTTTATTACTGTGATGCCGGAAGTCCGTATCAAAAGGGTGCTATTGAAGTAAACCATGAATTAATTCGCCGGATACTTCCGAAAGGAACTAGTTTTGACCACTTGACCCAAGAGGACATTTTTTTAATGATGAACCACATCAATTCTTACAAAAGAAAAAAGCTGAACAATCGTAGCCCATACGAAACATTCAGCTTTTATCACGGAGAAGATGTTCTGGAAAAACTAGCATGTCGTCAGGTTCCCGCCAAAGACATCATGCTAAAACCAGCACTTCTCAAAAAATAAAACTATAAAAACACAGTCGCCAACATCTGAACTTCACATCAGAAACCAGGGGTGGATTCTCCGATTACAAATTTAATCGAGAGGGAATTGACTTCCTTTTGGCGTGTTTTCGTTTTTATCATACACCGAAAAAAAGTTTTTGTATAGATTGCATTTTAGTTACAAAAGTTGCATCTCATTTACAAAAGTAGATTTCCAGTTACAAAAGTTGCGTTTCGTTTACAAATATTCAATTTTCATTTTACAAAGTTGCATTTTGTGTTACAAAGCTGCATCTCTCTTTACAACTGAGCAAACAAAACCCTCGTTCCGCAAGAACGAGGGTTTTGTTAATGTGAAATATATATAATTTAACGCGTAACACTAAAAAGTAATTGACAAACATTAAGAATCGTGTTATACTTATGCCAACAAATCACTCAGGAGGTATGAGTAATGAAAGGTATTAACAAACTTGGAAAGGTTATTACAAAAATTTTAGAGGTATTTCATTGGGTTGGCACAGCGTTGATGTTAGCCGCTACCATATGCTCCGTTGCGGCACCCGATTGGGTAAAATATTTTGTCGGCTTCGATGCAAAGGAATGCTGCGGTGTGAACCTGGATGTATATGGATTTGAGGTT